>CALKWS010000270.1 GCA_938004115.1 uncultured Ruaniaceae bacterium | reverse complement strand
GTGCTGACCGCGCCAGTCACCACGAACACCGCGAAGAGCGTCTGCCAGCGGAGCCGTTGCATCTGGCGGGTCAGGACTCCTCGTCGTCGCGGCGCTGCACCGGCTGCCACCGCGGCGCGAACTTCGCCTGTGACTGTTCCGCCGCCGAGCCCGGGGACAGCACATCATCCAGGCCACGCCCCGCCGGAGCAGGGTCCTCGGTTTCCGCCGGTGGTTGAGCCGGCCGCTCCACCGGGGTCGGGCGCTCGGGTACGTCCGCCGGCAGTTGCCCGGCCGGTGCCGGTGCCGGTGGCGGTGCCGGTGCCGGTGCCGGTGCCGGTGCCGGTGGAGCCTCCAGCGGCTCGGCAGGCACTGGTCGGTCCGGCTCGGACGACCCCGGTTCGGACCGGTCCTGCGCGGCCACCGCCGCACCCCCGTCGTCCTGCGTGTGCAGCGGCTCGCGTTCCGCATCGGCCCGGTCTCCGGACGCGGCCGCAACATCGCCGGGGCCCGCTGCGCCCTGCCCGGGTGCGGACTCAGCCGGCGCCGGGGCAGGGGCCGGGGCCGGGGGCGCCGGGACGGGGGCGGGCGCTGCACCGACCGGAGCGGCGCCGGCGGCTCCAGCACCGGAGGGCAGTTCGGTTTGCCCGTGCGCGGGCGTCTCTTCGGCCAGTGCCTCCTGCGGGCCGGCTGAGGCCTGCACCTCCCCGGGCGCAGGCGGACCCTGGTCCCCTCCGGGTTCAGCGGCCTCTGGGACGCTCCCGGACTCGGGGGCAGCCCCGGGCCCTGAGGCGGCCGGGAGGCCGGAGTCGGCCGGTTCCCCACCGGCCAGGTCATCGGAGGAGGCCAGATCGGAGTCGGCCGGGTCATCGGGGCCGGCCGGGTCTTCGGAGTCGGCCGGATCCACCGGCGGGACCACCGGCGCGGGCTGATCCCCCTGTTCGGCCGCCGCGGCCTGCTCGTGCACCGGGGCCGGGGGCACGTCGTGGGAGACCACGAAACTGCCCGAGTCGGTGCCGTGCCCGGTGCGCTCCAGCCAGTCCAACGCCAGCCAGCGCACCCCGCCCCGGTCCGGCGCGGTCTCCGCGAGCATCGCCACCGGTCCGCCGCCCAGGCCGGGCAGGAAGGCGTCGGGATCCACCTGCGCCCACGGCACCAGCACGAAGGCCCGCTCGTTCGCCCGCGGATGGGGCAGCGAGAGGACCTCGTCGGTGGAGGAGACCCCGTCGTAGTCGATGATGTCGATATCCACGGTGCGCTGCCCCCACCGCTGGGTACGTTCCCGCCCGTAACTGTCCTCCAGGGAGCGGGTCAGGTTCAGCAATCCCATCGGGGACAGGGTGGTGGTGGCCAGCACCACCGCGTTGAGGTAGTCGGGCTGGGCCGGGGCGTCGGGCTCCACCACCGCCGCGGTACGCGCCAGCGGGGACACCGCCTGCACGCTCAGCCCGGGAGCGGTGCGCAGGTCTTCCACCACCGCGCGCAGCGTGGAGCGCACATCGCCCACGTTCCCGCCCAGACCGAGCACCACCGCGACCTCCCCGTCCGGGTCACGTTCGAGCACGTCGTTGTCCTCGACGTCCGGGCTCGCCGGGGAGAGCGCGGGAACGCCCTCATCCGCAGCGGCGGCTGCCTGCCCGGTCACCGCGGCAGGGGCGAGCATCGCTCCGGCGGCCACGTCGGCGTCGGCCTGCTGCGCACGCTGCGGGACCGCTCGTTGCCCGCCGGCCGGGGCCGGGGCACCGGGGCTGGGTGTGGATCGGTGGATCTGCACCTGCACGTCGGTGAACGGCAGCCCCAGCGGCGCCTCGGGCTTGTGCACCGTGACGCCCACCGACTGCACCCCCTCGTGGGCCAGCACCGCATCGGCGATACGCCCGGCCAGGGTCTCGATGAGGTTCACCGGTTCGCCCTCGATGATGGCGCTGACCTCGCCCGCCACCGCGGCGTAGTCGACGGTTCGAGACAAGTCGTCACGGGCCGCTGCCGCGGTGGTGTCCACATGGATGTCCAGGTCCACGAGGAACTGCTGGCCGTCGCGCCGTTCCTCCGGGAGCACCCCGTGCCGGCCGATCCCACCCAGCCCGACCAGTCGGATCACATCGGCCGGTGATTGCGCATCTGCTGCCATAGGGGTCATTGTGGCGCCTCCTGGTGCTGTTGTGTGCGCGCGACATTCGCCGCGCGCACCGCCTCGGCGACCCGTACCGCATCGACCGAGGACGGAACATCGTGGACCCGCACCGCCCAGGCACCGGCCCGGGCCACCAGCGCGGAGATCGCGGCCGTGGCCCGGTCGCGGAAGGTCGGCAGCGATTCGGTGCCGTGGCGGGCGAGCAGTTCACCCAGGAACCGCTTGCGGGAGGCGCCCACCAGCACCGGGTAGCCCAGGTCCTGCAGGTGCCCGAGGTGGGCCAGCAGCTCCCAGTTGGCCGCGGCGTCCTTCGCGAACCCCAGTCCGGGGTCCACGATGATCTGGTCCCGGCGCACCCCGACCGCCAGGGCCGCCTCCACCTGTTCGGCCAGTTCGGCACGGACCTCCCGCACCACATCGCCGTACCGGGTCAGGGAGGCCATCACATCGGAGTGTCCGCGCCAGTGCGACAGCACCAGCCGGGCCCCGGTGTCCACGGCAACGTGCGCGATGGCCGGGTCCGCCTTCCCACCGGAGACGTCGTTGATGATGGTGGCGCCGGCCGCCACAGCCTGCCGGGCAACCTCGGCGCGCATGGTGTCCACGCTGATCACCTCGGCGTCACCGGCGAGGGCCCGGACCACCGGGAGCACCCGGTCGAGTTCCTCCTCCTGGCTCACCCGGGCGGCGCCGGGACGGGTCGACTCCCCGCCGATGTCCAGGATGTCCGCGCCCTGGGCGAGCAGGTGCCGGCCATGGGCGATGGCGACGTCGCGTTCGAACCACTGCCCGCCGTCACTGAAGGAGTCCGGGGTGACGTTCACGATGCCCATCACCTGGGTGCGTGTGCTCACGTGGTCAGCCTAGTGGGGCGGGGTCGCTTCTTGCCCGGGTTGCCACAGCCGCCTGTATGGGCCCGGGGCGGCGCGGCCCGACGGCGGGACTCACCGAGGCGCGTGCCGGACCGCGGTTGCACGGGACACCTGCGCCGGCGGCACACTGCGTGCCGCCGGTGGCTCAGTGCCGGTTGATCAGGCTCATCGCCTCGGCCCGGGTGGGGCCCTGGCGCATCATGCCGCGCACGGCGGAGGTGACGGTGCGCGAGCCCGGTTTGCGCACCCCGCGCATCGACATGCACAGGTGTTCGGCCTCCACCACCACGATCACGCCGCGAGCGCCGAGTAGGTTCACCAGGGCGTCGGCGACCTGCGTGGTGAGGCGCTCCTGGATCTGCGGACGTTTGGCGTACACGTCCACCAGCCGGGCGAGTTTGCTCAGTCCGGTCACCCGCCCGTGCTCGTCCGGGATGTACCCCACGTGCGCCACCCCGTGGAAGGGCAACAGGTGGTGTTCGCACATCGAGTACACCTCGATGTCGCGCACCAGCACCATCTCCTGGTGTTCGATGTCGAAGAAGGCCTGCACCACCTCGGCGGGGTCCTGTTCCAGGCCGGAGAACGACTCCGCCAGCGAGCGGGCGACGCGTTCGGGGGTGTCGCGCAAACCCTCCCGGTCCGGGTCCTCCCCGACCGCGATGAGCAAGTCACGCACCGCCTTGGCGGCGGCGGCCGCATCGAACTTCCCTGCCATCTGTGCGCCCTCCTGTGGCGTTCGACTCTGCCCGCGGGCGTCGCCCGCGCGCGGCGATCCCGGGGCGCCGCGTCGGCGCCAGTGTAGGGCCCGGCGCGCCGCGGCCGGATCAGTACGGTGCGGGCGGCTCGGCCGACCCCCGCGACCCGCCCGGCTCCGGGGCCGGCGCCGGTGCCGCACCGGTGGCCGGGTGCTCATCCCCGGCGGCGGCCGCCTGGTCCTGCGGCAGCATCGCGTCCTGCCCGGCGGCGGCTTCCTGCGGGGTCTGCACCGGCGGCTTGTCGCTGATCGACCGTTGCTGGCTGGACAACCACACCGGGCGGGGAGGCCGTTTCTCCACGCGCCGGAACACCTCGGCCAACTCGGCCTCGTTCAGCGTCTCCCGCTCCAGCAGCGCCAGGGCCAACTCGTCGAGCACGTCCCGGTACTCGGTGAGGATCTCCCAGGCCTCGTCGTGGGCGGACTCGATCAGGCGGCGCACCTCGGCGTCCACCCGGCCGGCCACGTCCTCGGAGTACTCCCGTTCGCTGCCCATGTCCCGGCCCAGGAACACCTCGCCGGAGGTCTGGCCGAGCTTGATCGCCCCCACCCGTTCGGACATCCCGAACTCCTTGACCATGCGCCGGGCGGTGGCGGTGGCCTTCTCGATGTCGTTGGCCGCCCCGGTGGTGGGGTCGTGGAACACGATCTCCTCGGCCACCCGCCCGCCCATGGCGTAGGCGAGCTGGTCCAGCAGCTCGTTGCGGGTGGTGGAGTACTTGTCCTCGGTGGGCATCACCATCGTGTACCCCAGCGCCCGGCCCCGGGGCAGGATGGTCACCTTGGTGACCGGGTCGGTGTACCGCAGCGCCGCGGCCACCAGCGCGTGCCCGCCCTCGTGGTAGGCGGTGAGCTTGCGTTCCTGCTCGTTCATCACCCGGGTGCGTTTCTGCGGGCCGGCGATCACCCGGTCGATGGCCTCGTCCAACGCCCGGTTGGTGATCTGGGTGCCCTGGATGCGGGCGGTGAGCAGCGCGGCCTCGTTCAGCACGTTCGCCAGATCCGCACCGGTGAACCCGGGGGTGCGTTTGGCCACCATCCGCAGGTCCACGTCCGGGGCCATCGGCTTGCCCTTGGCGTGCACCGCCAGGATCGCTTCCCGGCCGCGCAGGTCCGGTGCCTCCACGGTGATCTGCCGGTCGAACCGGCCCGGGCGCAGCAGCGCGGGGTCCAGGATGTCGGGGCGGTTGGTCGCGGCGATCATGATCACGTTGGTGGAGGCGTCGAAGCCGTCCATCTCCACCAGCAACTGGTTCAGGGTCTGTTCCCGCTCGTCGTGGCCCCCGCCCAGCCCGGCGCCGCGCTGGCGACCCACGGCGTCGATCTCGTCCACGAAGATGATCGCCGGGGAGTTGGCCTTGGCCTGCTCGAACAGGTCCCGCACCCGGGAGGCGCCCACGCCGACGAACATCTCCACGAAGTCCGAACCGGAGATGGAGTAGAACGGGACCTCGGCCTCCCCGGCCACCGCCCGCGCCAGCAGCGTCTTACCGGTGCCGGGCGGGCCGTAGAGCAGCACGCCCTTGGGGATCTTGGCGCCCACGGCCTGGAACTTCTCCGGGTTGGCCAGGAAGTCGCGGATCTCCCCCATCTCCTCCACGGCCTCATCGGCCCCGGCCACGTCGGTGAACTTCACCGTAGGTGTTTCCTTGGTGACCTGTTTGGCCTTGGACTTGCCGAAGTTCATCATCCGCGAGCCCCCGCCCTGCATGCGGGAGAGGATGAACCAGAACACCCCGATGAGCAGGGCGATGGTCAGGAACGTCAGCAGGAACGAGGACCACCACGGGGTCTGCGGGACCACCGAGTTGTACCCCTCCTCGGGGTCGGCGGCCACCACGGCGTCCACCACCGCCTCCCCCTGCGGCTCGGTGTAGTAGAACTCCAGGTCGGTGCCGTAGTTCTCCCCGTCGACCTCGTAGTCCTCACTGAGCACCAGGTTGACGCGCTGTTGCCCGTCGGTGATCTGCACCTGCTCCACCGCACCGTCCGCGAGCAGTTCCAACCCGGTGGACGTGTCCACCTCCTGCACGCCGGGTCCTGCGAACAGCCGGAAACTGAGCCAGAACAAGAGCATCGCGAAGAGGATCCAGATGACCGGACCGCGCAGAATCTTCTTGGCGTTCATGTGCGGGGGGTGCGCCCCGTCCCTTCTTCTGACAGTGCTGGCAGCATGACGCTATCCGACCGGCCGCGATGAGAGGTCACTTGTTCGCCCACGGCGTCGCGAACACGGGCGGATTGTGGTTCGAAACACATTCTCCTCCCGGCCCGACGGCGGTGCACCGGTGATTACCGCCCTGCCCGGGGCGGTGGGTCACTGCTCGTACACGTGCGGGGCCAGGGTGGCCACGAACGGCAGGTGCCGGTACCGCTCGGCGTAGTCCAGGCCGTAGCCGACCACGAACTCATCGGGCACGTCGAACCCGACGTACCGCACGTCCACATCGACCTTGGCGGCCTTGGGCTTGCGCAACATCGCGGCCACCGCCACCGACGCCGGTCCCCGGGAACGCAGGTTCGCCAGCAGCCAGGACAGGGTGAGCCCGGAGTCCACGATGTCCTCCACCACCAGCACGTGCTTGCCGTGGATGTCGGTGTCCAGGTCCTTCAGGATGCGCACCACCCCGGAGGACTGGGTGCCGGAGCCGTAGGAGGACACCGCCATCCAGTCCATCGTGGCGTCGGCGTTCATCCGGCGGGACAGGTCCGCCATCACCATCACCGCGCCCTTCAGCACCCCCACCAGCAACACCTGGCGGCCGGCGTAATCCCGGTCGATCTCCTCGGCCATCTCATCCAGCCGGCCGTGTAGTTGCTCCTCGGTGAGCAGGATCTTCTCCAGGTCCTCACCCATGGTGCTGGCGTCCACGCAAATCTCCTGATCGTCGGCTCGTGGCGGTTGGGACAGCGGGCTGGGAGGAGCCCGCAGGCAGGTCGAACACTAGGTTCCCACACCGGCGGCTCACCCGGACGCCCCCGGGCAGGTGCAGCGGACCCTGACCGCGCCAGTGCGTCACGAGTTCGTCCACCGCCCGCACGTGCACCGAGCCCAGCGCCCCGGGCGGGCTGCCGGCATCCAGGGCGGCGGCCCGTAGCACCCGGGTACGTAGCGCTGCGGGCTCCCGGCCCAGGGCGTCCACGGAAAGCACGACGGCGGAACTTGCGCGGGCGGGCGGCTCGCCGGTTCCTCCCGCGGCACGGACCCGGTGGTAGGCCTGCCCTGCCAGGTCCTCCAGCAGGTCGGCATCGGCGCGGGCCAGATCCGCGGTGCGCGCCAGGCCCTCGACCGCCCCGGGGCCGAGCACCTGGATCAGTTCGGGGAGCACCCGTTCCCGCAGGCCCGCCCGTAGCAGGGGCGTCCCGGCGGCCGTGCGCCACGGCCCGGCGGCGGCGTTCGCCGGATCGTCCCAGGGCTGCACGCCGGCCTCGGTGCAGGCTGCCACGGTCTGTGCCCGGCGCACGCCCAGCAGCGGCCGCAGATAGCGGCCGCGCACCGGGTCCATCCCGGCCACGGCGCGGGTACCCGAACCGCGGGCCAGCGCGAGCAGCACCGTCTCGGCCTGGTCGTCCAGGGTGTGCCCGAGCAGCACCGCAACGGCACCGGTCCGGTCGGCGGCGCCGGCCAGCGCGGGATAGCGCACCTCCCGGGCCGTGGCCTCCGGACCCAGGCCCGTCGGTGCCGGGCCGGTGGGGCCCACCACGAGCGCCGGGGCCAGGCCCAGGTCACGGCACTGGTCGACGGCGGTGCGGGAGACCTGCGCCGAGCCGGCCTGCATCCCGTGGTCCACGTTCACCGCACCGGCCCGCAGCCCCAGCCGGGGTGCCACGAAGGCGGTGGCGGCCGCGAGCGCCAGGGAGTCGGCACCGCCCGAGCAGGCCACCAGCACCAGGTCCCCGGCGCTGATCGCCCCGGCGTCCATCCGCGCCCGCAGCAGGTCGCGCACCGCGCCGCGGACCGCCGCGGTGGCCGGTGGCATGGTGGGCATCGGTGTGCCGGTGGTCAGCCGTGCACCCGCGCCAGCCAGGCCGCCGGGTCGGCGATCTCCTCGGCGCGGGGCAGGTTCTCGGCGTCCTGCCACACCGCGTTCAGGCCCTCATGGCCGGCGCGGTCCACCACGGCGCGGACGAACGCGGCGCCGTTGCGGTACTGGGCGAGTTTGGCGTCCATGCCCATCAGTCGGCGCACCAGCGCCTCGAACACTCCGGGGGCGTTGCGGCGCTTGTCGAACGCGACGCGGATACGCGCCACGGTCGGCACCACTTCCGGGCCCACGGCGTCCATCACCACGTCGGCGTGCCCTTCCAGCAGGGACATCACCGCCACGGTGCGGCCCATCATCTCCCGTTCCCGTTCGCTCATCACCGACCCCAGCAGCGCACCGGCCGGTTCGTCGCTGTCGTCGGTCAGGATCCGCGGCAGGGACCCGATGAGGTCGCGCAGCCGGTCCGCCGGGCTCTCCTCGGCGAGCATCGACCCGAGCAGTTCGCGCATCAGGGCGCGCAGGTGATCGGCCAGCCAGGGGGCGGCGGCGAACTGCAGCGCGTGGGTCTGTTCGTGCAGGCCCACCCACAGGTGGAAATCCCGCGGCTCGAGGTTCAGTTCACGCTGCACGCGCAGCACGTTCGGCGCCACCAGCAGCAACCTGCCCGCCCCGCGGGCGGCGGGGGCGAACGGGTCGTACTGGCCCAGCACCCGGCTGGCCAGCAACGGCAGCACCAGGCCCAGTTCCTCCCCGGCCATGCGGGCCGCGGCACGGTTGGGGGCCTGCGGCAGCAGGCCGTCGGTGAGGTGGGCGAAGGTGGCGATATTGGAGTCGATCCACCGGCCCCGGTCGATCACGAACAACTGCACGGAAGCGACCTGCTCGGCGGCCCGCCGCAGGCCGGTGACCTCGCCCACCAGGCCCGGTGCCTCGTTCGCCCCGGCGCGCAGCGACTCCACCAGGAGCGCGGCCTCGGCGCGCTCCGTGCGCGGTCCGGGACGCACCACCGACCGGGCACGGCGGCCAGCGGCCTGCCAGTCCACGGCCGGATCGTCCACAGGTGCAGAGGTCGATGGGCTCATGGGTTCAGCCTACGGTCGCCCGCCCCCTGATGGCACCACCACAGCGCACCCGGCGGGCGCACCGGCCGACGGTTCCCGGCCCGTCAGGTGCAGCCGCACTCGGCGATCCGCGCCGCCCAGTCATCGATCGCCAGCCGCGCGAGGTAGCCCGAACCACGTTCGAAGTCACCGGTGAGCACGGTGAAGGCGAGCACCCGGCCGTCGGCGGTGTGCACCAGCCCGCTCAACGACACCACCTGCGGCAGGGTGCCGGTCTTCGCCGCCACCTGCCCGGCGGCCGCCGTTCCGGTGAGCCGATCGCGCAGGGTCCCTTCCAAGCCGCCCACCGGTAGGCCGCGGATCGCTGCGGTCAGGTGCGGACGCTGCGCGGCTATCTGCACCGTCTCGGTGAGCATCCGGGCGTGCACCTGACTGCGCGAGCTCAGGCCGGAGGTGTCCACCAGGCGGGCGCCCTCCACCTCGACCCCCAGGTCCTGCAGCACCTGCAGGACCGCCTGGCCCGCGCCGTCGAAACTCACCTCCAGCCCCAGTTCCTGGGCGGTGATGCGGCCGAGCACCTCCGACAACGGGTTGTCGGACACCTGCAGGGTGTAGGCGACCAGGTCGGCCAGCGGCGCGGAGGCGACCTCTCCGAGCACCTGTTCGCCGGGGGTGGTGCCGCGGGCGACCTCGACGACGGTGATGCCGCGTTCCTCCAGGCGCTCGGCGAAGGTGCGCCCGGCCGCCAGCGCGGGGTCCTCCTGGCGGGCGTTCGTGCCCTCCTGGCGGCCCAGGTCCACCGCCAGCGGCATGATCGGCATCGCCCACCCGCCCACGCGGTCTCCCTCGGTCCAGTTCGGTCCCATCAGCGGGCCGGTGAACGCGGTGTCGTCCACGCTCAGGGAGACCTGGTCCACGCCGTCGGCCGTCAACTGCTCGGCCACCTGGTCCGCCAGGTCGCCCAGGCCGCCGTGATGCAGCGGGCCGGTGCCGTTGCCCTCATCGGCGGCCAGGGTGATGTCACCGCCGCCGACCAGGACGATCTGGCCCACGCCGCCGTCCACCACCCGGGTGCTCAGCCGATGGTCCGGGCCCAGGGCCTCCAGCGCGGCGACCGCCGCGAGCAGCTTCAGCGCGGACGCGGGGGCACGCAACCGGTCCGAGCCCTCGTCGAGCAGCACCTCCCCGGTGAGCAGGTCGCTGACCATCACCGAGGGGTTCGGGCCCACCCGGTCATCCTCCAGCAGCGCACTGGTCAGCGAGGCCAGGGACTGGGAGGAGGGCACCGTCGCGGCCTCGTCCGGCGCGGGTGCGGCACCGGCCACGTCCATCAGCGGCGGGGTCTGGGCGGTGGGGAAGGGATCCGCCTCCGGCCAGGGATCCTCGGTGGTCAGCAGCCCGGGGACCACGTCCCGGGCGTCCAGGTAGAGGTATCCGCTCAGCAGGACCAGCACGGCCAGCGGCGGGAACAGGCGGCGACGACGACGCTGCCGGGCACGGGCGCGGGCGGCAGCGTCGTCGTCGCCGCCTGAGATCGGAAGAGCGTCGTGTAGGGAAAGAGTGTAGATCTCGGTGGT
>CALKWS010000269.1 GCA_938004115.1 uncultured Ruaniaceae bacterium | reverse complement strand
CGCTCGGTTGCGTGCCGTCGTCGTCCGCTCCCGGCCCACCTTTGCGCACCGCGCGCAGCGGGAGTTCGGCGTGCACGCTGAACCCGCCGGAGGCCAACGGCCCGGCGGAGAGCATCCCGCCGATGAACGTGGCGCGTTCCCGCATCCCGACCAGGCCGAACCCGCGAGGTCCCGGGGTAGTGTCGCCGGGCAGCGCGGCCACCGGGTTCTGCACGTCGATCATCAGCACGTCCCGGCCCACCGCGATCTGCACCTCGATCGGGGCGCCCGGAGCGTGCCGGACCGCGTTGCTCAACGCCTCCTGAACGATCCGGTAGGCGCTGATGGCAGTGACGTCGGAGACGCCTGGGTCATTCAGGTCACCGTGCACGGTGAAAGCCACGCCGGCCCCGCGGCGCACCGTCTCGATCAGCGCGGGCAACTGCGCCAGCGTGGGCTGTGGTGCCAGGTCCTGTTCGCCCTCCTCCTGCCGCAGCACCGAGAGCAACTGCCGCATCTCCATCAACGCGGTGCGCGCGGACTCGGTGATCTGGTCCAGTTCCGCGGCGATCTCGGCGGGCATCCCGGTGGTGCGGTAGCGCGCGGTGGAGGCCTGGATGGAGATGATCGACAGGCTGTGGGCGACGATGTCGTGCAATTCGCGGGCGATCCGGTTGCGTTCCTCGACCAGTTGCCGCCGCTCCTGTTCGGCCGCCGCCCGTTCCTGCTGCTCGAGCAGTTCGGCGCGGCTGCGCAGGGCCTCTCGTACCAGGACGCCGAAGGTGATCACCAGCGCCAGCACCGAGGCGGCGGTGAGCAGGTTCGGGGCGATCGCGCGCCAGTCGTCGTCCAGCAGGCCCAGCGCCAGGGCGCACAAGCCAGGCACCGTCACCGAAAGCACGCCGCACACCACCGCGTACGGCCACCGCTCGCGCAGCGCGAGGACGGCGCACAACATCGCCGTGATCACCAGCGAGGTCACCGGGACGGGCCAGGGGAGGGTCTCGTGCCCGGCGGTGAGCACCGTGGTGCCGCCGAGGCCGACCGTGGCCAGCGCGATCGCCCCGCGCGGGCGGCTGAGCGCGGTGGGCAGGCTCACGCTGTGCAGCACCGCGGCGACCAGGGCCACGGGCACGAACGCCCGGTACAACGAGGACATCGTGGCGGCGTTGACCGCGAGCGCCAGCAACGCGACCAGCCAGACGACGATGGCGAGCCACTGCTTGGCCAGGGCCTGGGCGCCGGGGTGCGCCGCGACCGCGTCGAACCAGTTCGGCACGATCCGGTCCGGCCGGCTCCTACCGCCGGCCGGCGGAGTCCGGCCCCGCCCGCTGCGGGCACGGGGCTCCGGCGGCGTGGTGGTCATCGCACCCGCCCGCTCATGCTTCCCTGCCCGGTCATCGTGTGTCAGCGTATGCCGCCGGGGGGTCTGCTCGAGCACGTGTGAGCGCGTACCCTGGGTGAGGCTCGATGGGGCCGCGGCCCGAACTGAGGAGCAGGGATGGATGACACCGACATCCGGGTGGTGATCATCGACGACCAAGCCATGGTGCGCGCCGGCTTCGGGGCGCTGCTCAATGCCCAGGACGGCATCAGCGTGGTGGGCGATGCGGCCGACGGTGTCCACGCGGCGGCTCTAGTGCGCGCCCACGACCCCGATGTGGTGCTGATGGACATCCGGATGCCGCAGATGGACGGGCTGGAGGCGACCAGAAGGATCGTCGCCCTGCCCGGGCATGACCCGCGGATCATCATCCTCACCACGTTCGACCTGGACGAGTACGTCTTCGACGCGTTGCGCGCCGGGGCCAGCGGGTTCCTGCTCAAGGACGCACCGGCGGAGGACCTGATCCAGGCAGTGCGGGTGGTGGCCCGTGGTGAGGCGCTGCTGTCCCCCTCGGTCACCCGGTCCCTGATCGCGGAGTTCGTCTCCCGACCCCCGCGATCCGGGCCCGACGCCCAGATGCTCGCCACCCTGACCGAGCGAGAGCTGGAAGTGATGAAGTGCGTGGCCCGGGGCCTGTCCAACGCGGAGATCGCCGCGGAGATATTCCTCGCCGAACAAACGGTGAAGACCCACGTGAGCCGCGTACTGACCAAGTTGGGGTTGCGCGACCGGACCCAACTGGTGGTCGCCGCCTATGAGTCCGGCGTGGTCCAACCCGGCGGTTGACCCGCGCACGTCACTCCGAAGTATCCCTACGGACGAACCTTCCGGGTGACGACACCGCCTCCCCGGCCCGGAAGCATGGAGCCATGGCGATAACTACCTATGCTGCGGAGGCCGTGCCGGCCCCCGCGCCCCGCCGCCCGCGCCCGGCCCGCAATGCCCACCTGTCCGACTTCACCGCGCTCACCGCCCGGATCAAGGCCGAGGGGCTGCTGGCCCGCTCCTACGGGTACTACTGGTCGAAGTTGATCGGGCTGCCGCTGGCCCTGGCTGCGATCGTGGCCGTGTCCTTCGCCATCGGGGACACCTGGTGGCAGATGGGCCTGGCCGTGGCATTCGCGCTGGTGATGGCTCAGGTCGGATACCTGGGTCACGACGCGGCACACCGGCAGATCTTCGCCTCGGGCAAATGGAACAAGTGGGTCTCACTCATCGTGTTGAACCTGTTCGCCGGGATGGGGTTCGGGTGGTGGCAGGGCAAACACAACAAGCACCACGCCGCACCGAACAAGGTGGGCGCCGATCCGGACATCGGCACCGGCGCGTTCGCCTATACCCCCGAAGCGGTCCGCAGCAGGCGCACCTGGTTCGGTCGGTGGATCACCCCCAGGCAGAGTTACTACTTCTTCCCCCTGCTCCTGCTGGCCGGCGTGCAGTTCCATATCAACGGCGTCCAACGGTTGCTGAAGCGGGGCAAGGTCAAGGACCGGTGGATCGAACTGGCGTTCATCGCCATCCGGCACACCGCGTTGATCACGTTCGCGTTCCTGGCCATGTCACCGGTGATCGCCGTCGCCTTCCTGACGGTGCAGGTGCTGGTCTTCGGGTTCTACCTGGCGATGACCTTCGCCCCCAACCACATCGGGATGCCGATCCTGCCCAAGGACGTCAAGGTCGACTTCCTCCGCCGCCAGGTGCTGATGAGCCGCAACATCTCCGGGGGCCGCTTCGTGGACACCCTCATGGGCGGGCTGAACTTCCAGATCGAGCACCACTTGTTCCCCTCGATGTCCCGGCCCAACCTGCGCAGGACCGCGCCGATCGTGCGGGAGTACTGCCGCTCGCTCGGCGTGAACTACCACGAGACGTCACTGGCCCGGTCCTACGTCGAGGTGGCCTCCTACATCAACCGGGTGGGCCGCGGCGGTATCGACCTGTGGAGCTGCCCGTTGGCGGGGTCGCTACGGACGGTATGACCAACCGGTCGGCACGCCGATGTGAGCCGACACGCCCGGATCTCCCGGCACACCCGCCCAGCTTTGGTACCCGGGGCGGTTTCGCTACCGTCGGGCCATGGCTTCTCCCCCCACGGTGACCCGCTTGGGCCTACCGGCGACGATTCGTGCTGCCTTGTTCGATATGGACGGCGTCCTCACGCAGACCTCGGCGCTGCACCGGGCCGCGTGGAAGGCCACCTTCGATCCGATCCTCGCGGCCGCGGGTCAGGAGGAGTTCACCGAGCGGGAGTACGCCGAGCACGTCGACGGCCGACGGCGGTACGACGGTGTGCGCGAGTTCCTCGCCTCCCGGGGGAT
>CALKWS010000268.1 GCA_938004115.1 uncultured Ruaniaceae bacterium | reverse complement strand
CCCTCGAGCACGGTCAGCGGCCGGAGAGAAACCGTGCGGTGAGTTCATATAACACGGGCTCTTCCGCCTCCGCGTCGAATCCACGCCCGCTACCCACCTGACTGGCGAATCCGTCGACGAGTGCCAGGATCCACCGCGCGATGCGCTCGGCCGACAGATCCCGACGGACTTGACCGTCCCGTTGAGCTTCGCGGGTCCAGGCTGTCAGGGCACTATGTGCATCCTGGTCGAGTCGCTGAAGTGCTGCGATGACTTCTGTTCCCATCGCAGGCCCGGCGATCGCCGAGATAAATCCGGACGCACGGGGGTCTCGTAGATCCGAGACCGCATGCACGATGTAGTCATGCAGGACTGCTCGGGCGTCGGTCCGACCGTCCTGGGCTGCAAAGAAGGCACGGGTCGCCACCTCGCCCTCGCGCAGGATGGCCACCAGCAGGTGATCCTTGGTTGGGAAGTAATGGAAGAACGTTCCCGAACCGATACCCGCCTCGCGACAGATCGCCGCTGTGGTCGCTCCCGTGTAACCGTGACGTGCAATAACGGTCAATCCGGCATCGATGATCTGGAGTCTCCGGGCGCGGTTCCGCTCAGGATTGACGGGTCTTGCCATACCCTCAGTCTAGTTAATAGAGTGGACACTCTGGTAATGTTCAACGCATGTGGGCCGTGCGTCGTCGTGTGCTTCCGATCTCCGCTGTGCTCCTGGGCGCACCGATTGCGGCAGAGTTGCTGCAGGCGTACCTGCCGCTCACGGGGCAGGTCGTGCGATCCCTGATCGCGATGGTTTTCTTGGCGCCGCTGTACGGTGGTGCGGCACTGCTGATTAGGGAGGTCACGGTACGTACCCGTCAGGGTTGGACTTGCACACTGCTGCTCGCAGCGGCTTTCGGGATCGCGATGCAGGGGCTGGTCGACCTGTCGATGGGCGGGCAGGAGAACCCGGACATCCCGTACTGGTCTTCACTCCGCGATCCGACGGTTATCCCAGGGTTGGAAGTGAGCGCCTTCCCGACGTTGGCGTGGACGACCGGACACGTCATGTTGAGCGTGGGTGCTCCACTCGCGTTGCTCCATGCCCTTGCCCCGGCGCACCGTGGCAAACCTCTGTTGGGGCGACTCGGAGTCCCGGCATTGCTCCTCGCGGGGGCGGTCGTCGGGCTCCAGGTCCATATCGACGGGCGCCGAACATTCGACTACGTACCAACCTTCGGCCAGGTTGCCGGGGTCCTGGCGGTGATCATTCTGCTCGTCGTGCTTGCGCTGTCACCGCTTGGGCGGACGACGCGGAACGTGCGACGCTCCGAGAATGCCGAACCGCGCTCTCCCGACCCCCGCTCTCCCGACCCCCGCTCTCCCGACCCCCGAGCGCGCACGGTTCCAGCATCACTCATCGTGACGGCTGGGGCAGTTGCGAAAATGGTCATTGACCTTCTGCCGCCCACGTGGTTAGGGGTGGCATTCTTCGTCACAATCCTGGCCGCGTTGGCATTTGCGCTGCGATGGGTCTCGAGTACTCGTGCCTGGGGAGCCAGGGAGATCGGCTTGCTCGGTGTGGGCGTGATCATCGGCGCCATTCTGATCGGGGTTCTCGCCCCGCTCCCGGCGGGGGTCACCATCCCCGCGAAGGTCGTTCAGGGCGTGGTTCTGCTCGGCGCTGCAGCAGGGGCGCTGATACTGGTGCTGTACCGCACAGGCCGGTCGGGATGCCCGGCAACGGGAACCTTCACCCGACGCGCCGCAAGACCAGTCCGCTGATGTGCCCGGTGACGGGGCGGATCCACTCTGGGCGATCTCTGCCCCTGCGCCGAAGATGCCGAGGCTATGTCCCGCTGATCCGCCCACACGCCGGCTCCCTGCCTCTTTCCGGGCGCTCGCGCAGCCACGGCGTGATGTTGTCCAGCGCGTCCGGTCCTGCCACGGACGGTCGGGCTCCAGAGCGGCGTGTAGGGCGTCGATGACGGAGTTGCTCGTCAGCACCAGTCCCGTCACCCTACGATGTTCGCTCGCGTCGGGATATCACCACCCGCGCCCGGTCTCGTCGACCTTGTCGGCATGGCCGATACCGGCCCGATTCGCTGGGTAAGCCTTCGCCGCACGCGCCTCGGTCAGCGGCGCCGCCCAACGGGAATTCTGACCGGCCGTGGGAGATCGCCGGCGGATCAGTCGACGACGGCGGCGACCGCCTCGAGTTCGACCAGTTGATCGTCATAGCCCAGCACGGTGACACCCATCAAAGTGCTCGGGACGTCGTGCTCTCCGAACGCATCCCGCACGACCTCCCACGCCGTCACCAGGTCGGCTTGCGCGGACGAGGCGACCAGCACGCGGGTGCTGATCACGTCCTCGATCGTCGCCCCGGCAGCCGCCAGCGCCCGCGTCATGGTTTCCACACAGGCAGCCGCCTGGCCCGCGTAGTCACCGATCGCCGCCGTCGTCCCGTCCTCGTTCAGCGGGCACGAGCCGGCCAGGAAGATCAGCCGCGCATCCTTCGGCGCGGTCGCGGCATAGGCGTATTCAGCAACGTCGGACAGGGTGGTGGCGCGGATCAACTGCACAGAACTCGGCATGCCCCCACCCTCCCAGTCCGCCGTGGGGACGACCTAGTCGAATATGTACGCCAGTACCTCGACGGCCAGG
>CALKWS010000267.1 GCA_938004115.1 uncultured Ruaniaceae bacterium | reverse complement strand
CGGCGAATCCGCGTACCGCCACCACGGCCATGGACAGGCTCAGGATCGGCGGGCGGGCCTCGGCGCGGATGATCAGCCATGCGGCCGCGACCGTCAGGCCGACCGCGGCGAGAAGGGAGGCCGCGCCGGTGAGCGCGGCGATCGTGAACCGGGTCGAGGGACGCAGCCGGGCCCACCACCGCCCTCTACCCGCCGGGGCGGCCCCCGCCGCCGCGGCGCGATCCGAGGGGGCGAGTCGAGGGGTGTGCGACGGGGTGTGCGACGGGGCGTGTTCCGGGGCGACTAGCGGAGTTGCGCCCGCCGGGCCGCCGGCCATGCTGCCTCGCGGCGCCGGGGTCGATGAGGGCGGCGCCGGGCGCAGTGACACCTGCCGGTCGGCCAGGTCGATCAGCCGGCTCCGGTGCGCGGCCGCCACCACCGTGACCCCGTGACCGGTCAGCGAGCGCAGCAGGTCCGCGACCGCGGCCTCACTGGCCGCGTCCAGATGCGCCGTCGGCTCGTCGAGGAGCAGCACGGGCCGGGCAGGTGCCCCGGGTCCGGTCACCGTGAGTACCGCCCGGGCCAACGCGATCCGGTGCCGCTGCCCGGCCGAGATGCCCTCCCCGTCCTGGGTCAGCGAGGTCTCCAACCCCGCCGGCAGGGCGTGCACCGCCAGCCCCAGCCGGGCCAGGACCTGCTCGACCCGGTCCCGGCCGTGGCGCTCGACCTCCAGGGCGGCACCCACCGTCGCCGCCATCGGCAGCGACGGGCGCTGCGGGACATAGTGGACGTGCTTGCCCCATGTGGTCCCTTGCCGCGGCGGCTGGACGCCGGCGAGCACCCGCAACATGGTGGTCTTGCCGCTCCCCGACGGTCCCACGAGCACCACCAGTTCCCCGGCCCGCACCTGCAGGTCGGGCAGGCGCAGGTCCTGGCGCCGGCCCGGATACCGCACCCGCACCCCGCGCATGCCGACCGGCGTATCGCGGCCGGGAGCCGGGGGCCCGGTCGACTCACCGTGCCCCCCGGCCGGCTCGCGCACCCCGGCCGGCTCACCGCGCACCCCGGCCGACTCACCGCGCACCCCGGCCGGCTCCCGGCGTCCACCGGCGGGGATCACCTCCAGCGCCTGCAACTGATCCAGTACCGCCGTGGCCTCCGCGGACTCGTGGAACTGGGCACCCGCCTCCCGCAACGGCCGGTACGCCTCCGGCGCCAGCAGGATCACCGCGAGCGCCGGCCACAGCGCCATCTCACCGCCGGCCAGCCGAACCCCGGCCCCCACGGCCACCAGGCCCACCGAGATGGTGGCCACCAGGTCCAGGGCGGTGGAGGACAGGAACGCCACCGACAGCACCTTCGTGGTGGCATGCGCATATCGCTGGGAGGTGTCCCGGACCGCCTCGACCTGACGGCGGGCCCGGTCGAACAGTTTCAGCGTGGCCAGTCCGCGCACGACGTCCAGGAAGTGCCCCGCCAGGTGCCCGCCCCGGTGGTACTGGGCCTTCGCGCGACGCTCCGTGGCCCACCCCACCAGGGCGGCGAACAGCGGCACCAGCGGCAACGTGACCAGCACCACCGCGGCGGAGGTCAGGTCGAAGGTGGCCATGAGCACCAGCACCAGCGGCGGCACCAGTGCCGCGACCACCAGGGCGGGCAGGTAGTGGGTGAACCAGGGGCGTAACGGGTCCAATCCGGTGGCCAGCAACGCGGTGACCTCCACCGGCTCGGCCCGTGCCGCCCGGCCGGCGACCCAGGCCGGTCCGCGCCGCGCGACGGTGGCGAGGACGTCGGTGCGTGCGTCGGTGATGACCCCGGTGGCCACCGCGTGGGCGGCCACCGGCCGCAACCGGGCGACGACGGCCCGCACCGCCAACACCCCGGCCAGCGCCGCGAGCGAGCGCCACCACGGCCCGGGCGCCAGCACCTCGACCACCACCCGGGCGATCAGCGCGGCCGCGGCCACCACGGTCAGCGCGTCGATCACGCTGAGCGCCACCAGGCAG
The DNA here is from genome assembly GCA_938004115.1 of uncultured Ruaniaceae bacterium. GTDB lineage: Bacteria > Actinomycetota > Actinomycetes > Actinomycetales > Beutenbergiaceae > CALKWS01. The sequence goes on along the minus strand of CALKWS010000267.1, from coordinate 4,563 downwards.
ACCAATGCGCGCCGGTGCCGGCCGGCCAGGCGCAGCAGGCGCAGATCGACCGGGCCGCGCCTCATGTGGCGACCGGCTCGCTGGCCACCCGCCTGCGGAACACCCAGTAGGCGAACGCCTGGTAGGCGATGACGCCGGGCAGCACCACCACGGCGGCGATCGTGATGGTGCGCAACGCCGTCGGGCTGGCCGCGGCGGTGTCCAGCGTGATCGACCAGTCCGCGGACAGCGTGCTGCCCAGCAACACCGGGAAGTCGGGGACGAACACCAGGACCGGCGCGGCGGCGACCACGAGGCTGCTCAGGGCGAACACCACCCACTCCCGCACACCGGAAGCAACCAGCCCCACACCCACCAGAGCTGCGGCCAGCACCAGTCCCACCGGCCAGGGTCCCCCGGCCAGGGGGACACCGAGTCCCACGACCACGGCGGCGGCAAGGGCGAACACCGGCGCCACCCGCCGCGCCCGGGCGTGCACCGGCCCGGTGGTGCGCAGGGCCAGGTAGGCCGCTCCGAGCAGGGCCGCGGCGAGCACACCGGCCACGGCACCGAACAAGGCCGCCGGGGTGGTGAGCGCGGCCAGGGACCGGGCCAGGGCCCCGCCGGTGGCGGCCACCTGTCCGTCAGCGCCGAGCGGTAACCCGCCGGCGAACGCCCCGAACACCGCCCCGAACAGTGCGGCGGTCGCGGCCGACGAGGCCGTCAGGGCCACGCCACATCGCCGCCGCCACCCGTCGTCGTCCCGTTTCCCGTAGAACTCCAGGGCCACCCCGCGCACGGCCAGCGTCAGCAGGATCGCGACGAACGGGAGGTACAACCCGGACAGCAGCGCCGCGTACCAGTCGGGGAACGCGGCGAACGTCACGCCGATCGCCGCCACCAGCCAGACCTCGTTGCCGTCCCAGAACGGTCCGATCGTGCGCAGCGCCGCACCGCGCTGGTACTCGTCCCGGCCCAGCACCGGGGCGAGCATGCCGACCCCGAAGTCGAAGCCCTCCAGCACGAAGAAGACCACCCAGCACACCACCACCAGGGCGAACCAGAGCGTAGCCAGATCCATCGTGCCTCCTCAGTAGCTCGGTGCAGTTCGGGTGGTGTCCAACTCCCCGGTCGCATCGGGCGGCACCGGGTGGGGGCTGAGGTCCTGCCGGATCAGGTACAGCACCAGGCGGACCCAGACCACCGCCAGCACGCCGTAGAGCACGGTGAACCCGATCAGCGAGGCGGTCACCTCCGCACCGGTCAGCCCCGGGGAGACGCCGTCGACGGTGAGGAACTCCCCGAAGGCGAGCCAGGGCTGGCGGGCGGTCTCGGTGAAGATCCACCCGAAGGTGTTCGCCGCGTGCGGCAGCAACGGCACGATCGGCAAGGACCGCATCAGCCAGGCCGCGACCGGCTTGTCCGCCGGCAGGGGCCGGTTCTTACGGGTCAGCCACAGGAACGCGGCCGCGACGACGGCGGCCAGCACTCCGGCGCCGATCATCAGCCGGAACGTCCAGTACGCCACCGGCACCCACGGGATGTAGTTGCCCGGCCCGTACACCTGCGCGTACTGGGCCTGCAGGTCGTTGATGCCCTGCACCTCGGCCCCGGGGTCGCCGGCGGCCAGCACCGACAGCAGGTAGGGCACGTCGAGGCTGAAGAACGGTTCGCGTCCGTCGGTGCCGCCGACGGCGAAGATGGAGAACGGTGCCCCGGTCTGGGTGTGGAACAACGCCTCCGCCACGGCCATCTTCATCGGCTGCACCCGGGTCATCACCTTGCCGAGCACGTCACCGGTGATCATCACCGCCACCCCGGAGATCAGGGTGATCCACCCGCCGGTCCGGGCCAGGAAGCGCCAGCTGGGGTGGTCGGCGTCGGTGACCGAGGCGTTCTTGCCCCACGCCCGCCAGGCGCCGATGGCCAGCACCAGTGCCCCGGCGGTCATCGCCGCACCGGCAATGGTGTGCGGGAAGGCCGCCAGGTTCACCTCGTTGACCATCAGGTCCCCGAAACTGGCCAGCTCGGCCCGGCCGGTCTCGGCGTTCACCCGGTAGGCGACCGGGTTCTGCATGAAGGAGTTGGCGGCCATGATCACGAACGCCGAGAGCACCGTGCCCACCGCGACGATCCAGATCGTGGCCAGGTGCAACCCGGGCCTGAGCCGGTCCCAACCGAAGAACCACAGGCCCAGGAAGGTCGCTTCGAGGAAGAACGCGAGCATCCCCTCGATCGCCAGTGTCGGCCCGAAGACGTCACCGTAGAACCGGGAGAACTCGCTCCAGGACAGGCCGAACTGGAATTCCTGCACCAGTCCGGTGACGACGCCGACGGCGAAGGTCACGATGAGGATCTTGCCCACCAGCAACGTCAGGTGCCGGTAGTGCTCCTTACCGGTGCGCCACCAGGCGGTGTGCAATCCCGCCGTGACTGCCGCCAGCCCGATCGACATCGGGACGAAGAAGTAGTGGTAGATGGTCACGACGGCGAACTGCAGCCGGGACAGTTCCACGACATCCAACACGGGCGCCCTCCGAGCATTCCGCGGTTGCTGACAACACGTCGTTACGACGCACTGTCGTAGATCCTACATGCTGTCGTACTTGCTCGCGTAGTAGAAGCGCGGGTAGTAGCCTAGACTCATGGCCATGGGTGATCTGGAGCGCGCGGTGATGGCGCAGTTGTGGCGGTCGAGGACGCCGCGGACTGTGCGCGAGGTGCACGCTGCCCTGACTCAGACCAGGCCGCTTGCCTATACCACCGTGATGACCGTGCTGGACCGGTTGGCGAAGAAGGGGCTGGTGACCCAGGAGCGGGAGGGCCGGGCGTACCGCTACACCCCCGCGCGCACCCGGGAGCAACTGGCCGCCGATCTGATGCTGGACGCCCTTGCCGATGCCACCGAACCCTCCGACCGGGTCGCCGCGCTGCAGCACTTCGTGGGCCGGGTCAGTTCCGATGAGGCTGCCGCGATCCGGGCCGCCCTGGATGACAAGGCCTGAGCCGGCCCTGACCGGGTCTCGATGACCGGGCTCGCGCTCGCGGTGCTGGCGCTGGTGCTCTCCCGGGCGGTGCCGCCGGTACTGGCCCGCGCCCGGTGGCTGGAGCAGGTGCCGCGCGCCGGGGTGGTGCTGTGGCAGGCGGTGGCGCTGGCCGCGGTGCTGGCCGCGGTGGGGGCCGTGCTGGCCGCCCCGGAGGAACTGTTCCGGGCCTACACCGCACGTGAGGGGGCACGAGTGGTCCCGGTACTGCTGGCCACCGCCACAGTGGCCGCGATCGGCGCCGGAATTATCGTGGTGCGGTTGGCGGTGATCACGATCCGCCTGGGCCTGGACACCCGCCGGCGCCGGGCCCGGCACACCGAGATGCTCGACCTGCTCGAGGGGCCACGGCCCAACCGCGTGCACGTGCTCGCCGGGCCGATCCCGATGGCCTACTGCGTCCCGGGGCACTCCGGACGGGTTGTCCTCACCGAGGCCACCGTCAGGGTGCTCGACGACGCCCAGGTCCGGGCCGTGATCGAGCACGAGCGGGCGCACCTGCGCGCCCGTCATGACCTGGTGCGCGAGGCGTTCACGGCGCTGCACGTCGCCTTCCCGCGGGTGGCCCGGTCCCAGGTGGCGCGCGCCGCGGTGGACCACCTGCTGGAACTGCTCGCCGACGACGGGGCGCTCAGCCGGATCCCGGAAGGTGACCTCCGGAGCGCGCTGAGCGTGCTGAGCCAGAACACCGGCGAACCGCGGACCGCAGCCCGGTTCCGCCGGCTGGCCGGGTCACGGCCCGCTGCCGGCCGACGGCGGGTGCTCGCCGCTGCGACCTACCTGCTGGCTGCCGCGGTGCTGGTGATCCCCACCGCCGTACTGGCCGGCCCCTGGTTGGCCCGGGCGACTACCGCGCTGCTGAGCGGATGAACGGGCGTCGCATCGACGTCCGAACTCAGCGGCGATTGTCCAACCCTTGACACGGCGACGACTCCGGCATTGCCCGACCTGTAACATCCTCCGCGGACACCGACACGACGGTGACCGGCGCAGGGAGCCGGATGGTGAGGAGTGGAATGCCTGGTCTGGACGAGAAACTGCAGGACATCTACGCCGAGGTGCTACAGCGCAATCCCGGTGAGACCGAGTTCCACCAAGCCCTGCGCGAGGTGCTGACCAGCCTCGGACCCGTGGTGGGCAAGCATCCGGAGTACACCAACGGGGGTAACGCCGTGCTGCGGCGGATGTGCGAGCCGGAACGGCAGATCATCTTCCGGGTGCCCTGGGTGGATGACCGCGGTGAGGTCCAGATCAACCGCGGCTTCCGGGTGGAGTTCAACTCCGCGCTCGGACCGTACAAGGGCGGCCTGCGGTTCCATCCCAGCGTGAACCTGGGCATCGTGAAGTTCCTCGGGTTCGAGCAGATCTTCAAGAACTCCCTCACCGGGATGCCGCTGGGCGGCGGCAAGGGCGGGGCGGACTTCGATCCCAAGGGCCGCTCGGATGCGGAGGTGATGCGGTTCTGTCAGTCGTTCATGACCGAGCTCTACCGGCACATCGGGGAGTACACCGACGTGCCCGCCGGGGACATCGGCGTGGG
>CALKWS010000266.1 GCA_938004115.1 uncultured Ruaniaceae bacterium | reverse complement strand
CGGCGCGTCCACCTGCGCGCGGCGGGTCGTCCGGGGCGCGCTGCCGTTACAGGTACTGACCGGTGGGGCGCACCGACTCGATGGTGCGTCCGGCCTCCGGGGTGCCCTTGTGCTGCACGATCGTGCGGATGAACACGATCTGTTCGCCCTTCTTGCCTGAGACCCGGGCCCAGTCGTCGGGGTTGGTGGTGTTCGGCAGGTCCTCGTTCTCCTTGTACTCCTCCTCGCAGGCCTGCAGCAGGTGGTCCATGCGCAACCCGCGCACGCCCGTCGCGAGCAGGTCCTTGATCGCCTTCTTCTTCGCCCGGTCCACCACGTTGGCGATCATCGCCCCGGAGTTGAAGTCCTTGAAGTACAGGATCTCCTTGTCCCCGCTGGCGTAGGTGACCTCGAGGAACTGGTTGTGCGGCTCGGTGGAGTACATCCGGCCCACCACCTGCTCGATCATCGCCTCCACCGTGCGCTGGGCGTCGCCGTCGTGCTCGGCCAGGTCATCGGGGTGGATCGGCAGGTCGGTGGTGAGGTACTTGGAGAAGATGTCCTGGGCGGCCTCGGCGTCGGGCCGTTCGATCTTGATCTTCACGTCCAGCCGCCCGGGGCGCAGGATCGCCGGGTCGATCATGTCCTCCCGGTTCGAGGCACCGATCACGATGACGTTCTCCAGCCGCTCCACGCCGTCGATCTCGGCGAGCAACTGCGGCACGATCGTGGTCTCCACATCCGAGGACACCCCGGTGCCGCGGGTGCGGAACAGCGATTCCATCTCGTCGAAGAACACCACCACCGGGATGCCCTGGGAGGCCTTCTCCCTGGCGCGGGCGAAGATCAGGCGGATGTGCCGTTCGGTCTCGCCGACGAACTTGTTCAGCAGTTCGGGGCCCTTGACGTTGAGGAAGTAGGAGCCTTCCTGCTCCCCGCCGTCACGGGCCGCGGCGGCCCGGGCCAGGGAGGTGGCCACCGCCTTGGCGATGAGCGTCTTGCCGCATCCCGGGGGGCCGTACAGCAGCAGTCCCTTGGGGGGCTTCAGCCCGTGCTCACGGTAGAGCCCGGGGTGGGCGAAGGGCAGTTCCACCGCGTCCCGGATCTGGTCGATCTGGGCGGCCAGTCCCCCGATGTCGCCGTAGTCCACATCCGGGATCTCCTCCAGCACCAGATCCTCCACGTCCGAGCGCGGGATGCGCTCGTAGGCGAATCCGGTGCGGCTGTCCAGGCTGAGGGTGTCCCCTACGCGCAGCCCGCCGTGGCGCAGCGGCCCGGCCAGGCGCACCACGCGTTCCTCATCGGAGCGCCCCAGCACTAGCGCCCGGTCGGTGCCGAGCATCTCCCGGAGGGTGACCAACTCCCCCACCGGTTCGAACCCGCCGGCCTCGACCACCGTCATCGCCTCGTTGAGTTGGACCTCCTGGCCGGTAATCAGGTCCTCCACGGCCACCGAGGGCGCCACCCCGACGCGCAACTTGCGCCCGGCGGACATCACGTCCACGGTGCCGTCCTCGTGAGCGCCCACGAACACCGCGTAGGAGCCCGGCGGTTTGCTCATCTGCTCCAGTTGGTTGCGCAGTTCCACCAACTGGGAGCGGGCAGCGCTGAGCGCCTCGACCAGGCGTTCGTTCTTGCCGGCGAGGTCGGCCGCTTGTTGCTGCAGTTGGCGTTCGCGCGACGTGGGCGTACCGGGCGCTGAGGACATCCTTACCTCCAGGTTTCCACTGTATGTCAGTCCCGACGACGACGCCGGTGGTCCATCTCACCCGGCGGCGGGGGCTGCGGTGCTTCGGGCAGCCGGCCTCGTAGGTGGCTGGGCCGGCCGGTCAGGTACACCGGGCGGACGCGGGGTCCGTCGTCAATCCGGTCGATCCGCGCTGGGATGTTCAGGGCCGCGCTCGTCCTCGGCCGGCTCCCCAGGGGCGGATGGGTCGGCCTGCTGGTTGTTGGTCCGCGCCGCCGCGCGGCGGGCCTGCTCCTTGCGCAACCGGCGCAACTTCTTCTGGCTCACATGCCGCTCCCCCAGGTCCGCGGACAGGTCCGCCTCCTCGAAGGTGGGGCTCGGTTCGGCGTGCGCCCCCGGTGCGGGGCGGCGGCGCCGGATCGGTGCGGTGACCCCCGGGGCCATTCGCCGGGTGGTGAGCAGGAAGCCGGTGTGGCCCACCATGCGGTGCTGGGGCCGCACCGCCAGGCCCTCCAGGTGCCAGCCGCGCACCATCGACTCCCAGGCGTCCGGCTCGGTGAACCGGCCATCGGCCTTCAGGTCCTCGGCCATCCGGGACAACTGGGTGGCGGTAGCCACGTACGCCAGCAGCACCCCGCCGGGCGCGAGCGCCTCGGCGCAGGCGTCCAGGTTCTCCCACGGGGCGAGCATGTCCAGCACGATCCGGTCCACCGAGCCGGCTGCGGCGTGTGCGGGCAGGACCTCGGCCAGGTCGCCCAGTCTCAGGTCCCAGGCCGGGTGGGGCCCGGCGAAGAAGTCCTCGACGTTCCCCCGGGCGATCTCGGCGAAGTCCTCACGGCGTTCCACCGACAACAACCAGCCGTGGTCGCCGACGGCGCGCAGCAACGACAGGGTCAGCGCCCCCGATCCGGCGCCGGCCTCCACCACCCTCGCCCCGGGGAAGATATCGGCCATGGTGATGATCTGGGCGGCGTCCTTGGGGTAGATCACCGCCGCACCGCGGGGCATGGACAGCGCGTAGTCGGACAGCAGCGGACGCAGCGCCAGGTACTCCACGCCGTTGCTGGTGCGCACCACACTGCCCTCGGGGGCATCGATCAGCTCATCATGAGCCAGGGTGCCCCGGTGGGTGTGGTAGATCTTGCCCTCGGTGAGCACGATGGTGCTCAAGCGGCCCTTGGCGTCGGTCAGTTGCACTTTGTCGCCGGGGCGGAACGGTCCGCGTCGGCCCCGGGCGCCGGTAGGAATGTGTTGGCTCACGGGCGGGCAGTCTACGCACCCAGCGCCTTGATCACCTGGTCCACCCAGAGCACCCCGGCCACGTGCCCTCGCCCCTGGGGGTCCTCCTGCATCACCACCATCGTGGGCACGTCGGCCTGGGCGGCGCGGGCAACCTGGGCGACGGCCTCAGCGCCGCGGGTGGTGGTGATCACCGCCCGTGGCGCGAGCGGGGTGGAGACGGCCCGCAGGGCAGTCGCCGGGCGCGCCGACGGGGGCACTGCGGCGGCCGCCTCGGGTTGCACCAGGCCTACCGGCGTGCCGTCGGGGCCGGTCAGGACGGTCACCTGGTGGGCGCCGCCGGCCTGGTCCCACTGCACCAGGGTGGCCCGTTCGGGCAGAACCAGCGCCGGGCGCACCAGTGGCCCCAGGTCCACCGCCGCGGCGGCCCGTTGCGCCCTGGCCCTGCGCACCTCGGTCTGCGCACCGAACCACAGCACGCCGGCGATGAGCAGTGCCCATACCAGCCGGAACGCGGCGCCCACACCCAGCAGCAACGGCCATATCCCCCAGGCGGCCACGGCGACGGCCAGCACCTGCCCGCAGCGCGCGCCGATCATCGTGCCCGTGGCGCGGTTGCCGGTCAGGCGCCACACGAACGCCTCCAGGATCCTGCCCCCGTCCATCGGCAGGGCCGGCAGCAGGTTGAACCCGGCCAGGATGGCGTTGACGTAGACCACCGCGGCCAGCACCACGTCCACCGCATGCCCCCGGCCGGAGACGATCGGCAGCCACGCCACCAACGCCAGTGCGGCGTTGGCCGCCGGCCCGGCCACGGAGATGACCGCGGAGCGTCCGGGCCGGTCCACCCCGTGATCGAACGCGGTGTGCCCGCCCCACAAGGTGAGCACGTACTCGGTGACCGGCACCCCGAACGCGCGGGCGGCCAGGCCGTGGGCCACCTCATGGATCAGGATCGAGGCCAGCAGCGCCAGCGGCAGCAGCGCGGCGATGACGTAGGTGCCGACACCCTCGCCGAGCAGTTGGCGGAAGGTCGGCAGGAACAGCACGTAGAGCAGCGCCCCGAGCAGTACCGACCCGGGGGTGAGGATGAGCGGCGCGCCCCCGATGCGTCCGACCCGCCAACCTCTGGTGCGCATCGGTTCAGCGTTTCTGGGTGCGGTGACGATCGCGGGCCATCATCCCTGCCAGGCGGTCAGGATCTGGCGCAACTGGTGCACGGTGACGCCTTCGAGCGTCTCCAGCGTCGTCAACCCCGGGGCCGGCGGGATCGGCAGCATCGCCGGCACACCGATGGTGCACGCCCCGGACGCCAGCGCCGCGCTCACCCCCGGCCCGGAGTCCTCGATAGCCACGCTCCCCCGGGCGTTGACCTGCAACTCATCCATCGCGCGAAGGTACGGTTCGGGATGCGGCTTGCCCCGGTCCACCCGGTCGCCGGTGATCACCGCGGCGAACGTGCCCTCGGGCACGGCGTCGATGAACACCTCGGCCAGTTGCGCATACGACATGGTGACCAGGGCGCACGGGATCTGCAGGGCACGCAGTTCGCGCAGCAGTTCCGCCGCCCCGGGGCGCCACGGGATGCCCTGGTCGGCAACGCGCAGGGTCACCTTGTCCAGCAGGGTCTGGACGATCTCCTCGGTGGTGCCCCTGATGCCGGCCCGGGTGCGCAACTGCTCGGCGGAGACCGAGAGGGGCAACCCGATGAGTTCCTTGGCCAGGCTCTCGTCCCACGTGCCGCCGTGCTCCTCGCTGAGTTCCTGCTCGGCCGCGATCCAGTGCGGCTCGCTGTCCATCAACGTGCCGTCCATGTCCCACAGCACCGCCTCCAGCGGGGCCAAAGGCTCGTGAGTCTCCTGACCTGCAAGGACGCTCCGGGACGGGACAGACAAAATGGGCTCCAGCCGTCGTCATTCGCCGAACAATCTCCTCACGCAGCGTAGCCGCATGGAGGTGCCGGAACGAACCCGGAGCGCCAGCACCACCCACGGTCACCGAGTGGTTACCCGCTGCCGGCAGGCCGGGCGCGGGGCGGCCGGACCGATCGGTGCAACCGCCTGCGGCGCCGTAACCACCAGTCGAACAACATGATCGCCAGCAACATCTCGGCGATATCCCCGCCGTAGTACATCCACTGCGCCGCGGTCTCCATCGTCGCGGCGTTCTGCTGGGCGATAGGTGCCACACCGGTGTCCACCGCAGGACCGAACTCCCCCGAGGGCACGCCATGGTGCGACGAGTGGGCGGCGTGGACGGTGAAGCGGTGGGCGTTGGCGAACAGCATCTTGGCTAGGAACGCATGTGCGCCGCCCGCGGTGATCAGCACGGCGAGCCGGGTTCGCATCCCGGGCCGCCCGGGCGCCGGGTCCGGGCCCGCGATGGCCCAGGCGTACAGCCAGCCGGCGAGCAGGAAGTGGGCCAGCATCAGCCAGTGCACACCGGAATACGTGATGCTCAGGCCGTACAACGGGGTCAGGTAGAGCAGGAACATGCCACCGGTGTTCAGCACGGCGGCGCTCACCGGGTGGGTCAGCACCGGCACCGGCCGGCTGCGCAGGAGCCCGGTCAGTCCGTGTTGTGCCGTGCGCGGCAGGGAGCCCAGCACCAGCGTCATCGGGGCGGCGAGCACCAGTGCCAGCGGTGCGTACATTCCCAGGAGCAGATGCTGGGCCATATGGAACCGGGGATCGTGGTGGGCCGCCGCACCCAGTGCCGGGCTGATCGCGGCGGCCGCGAGCCCGGTCCCCAGCAGCCAGGCCCCGGTGCGCCAGGGGCTCCAACCCGGCAGCGTGCGCGGTCGGTGCCACCAGGCCGCCGCGTACCCGGCGGTCAGCGTGAATGCGAGCACTGCCGCCGGCCACCAGGAGGTCATGGACGCCGGGTACCCACAGTCCGCCCGGCACGGGCGGTCAGGAGGATGCCGACTGCCAGCATCACGATGCCCGCCGACACCCAGGCGGCGTCGTACGGCAGCAGATGCTCGACGTCGTAGCGCACCTGGTGCACGCGGAGCACCTTGTGGTTGATCAGGCCGTCGAAGAGTTGGAACGCGCCGGCACCCAGGAGGAACCCGCCCACGGCCGAGGCCCGGTGCAGCCTCCGGCGCCGGGCCAGGTCCACGAGTAGGTACCCACCCGCGATGAGCATCACGAGTTCGGCGGAGTGCAACAGACCATCCGAGAGCAGGGCGACCTCGGGGGTGGAGCGGTCGTAGAAGTGATGCCAGGCGAGAATCTGGTGGAACAGGATCTCATCGACGGCGGCCATCATCCCCACGCCGATCACGAGACCGGCGAGCACCGAGCGGCGAGGGTCCGGCTCGGTCATGTGCGCGAACTCATCCGCGGTGGTTCTCGAACTGCGGGTGCCGGCTACCGACCTTGCGGCCCACCGTGAGGTGACCACCCAGTTCCGCGGCACCCAGCAGGCCCGCATTGGCCGTCATGCTCACCGCCACGCCGAGGCCGTTCCGGCCGCGGCAGCGCAGTACCCACGAGGTCACGTACAGCCCGAGCACCGCGCTGTTCGCCAGCGCGTGGGCCAGGCCCACCCGCCTCGACGCGCCCTCGGTGGAGGCCCACTCCGCCCATCCGCTCACGGCGGTGGGCAACGCTGCCAGCAGACCCACGCCCAGAAGCCGCCGGG
>CALKWS010000265.1 GCA_938004115.1 uncultured Ruaniaceae bacterium | reverse complement strand
TCCTGCTCACCGTGGCCTCCACCGTGATCACCCTGCTCATCGCCATCCCGCTGGGGATCATGCTCACCCGCCCGTTCGCCCGCCGGTTGCGCCCGTACATCATCGGTGTGCTGACCGTGCTGCAGGCGGTGCCCACGATCGCGGTGCTGGTGCTGCTGGCGGTGGTGTTCCTGGTGCTGGGGTTCTGGATCGCGGTCATCGGCCTGGTGCTGTACGCCATCGTGCCGGTGCTGCTGAACACCATGGTGGGGATCGAACAGGTCGACGACAACGTCCTGGAGGCCGGGCGCGGCATGGGCATGTCCAAGACCACCGTGCTGCGCAAGATCGAACTGCCGCTGTCCATCCCGGTGATGCTCGCCGGGATCCGCACCGCACTGGTGATCAACGTCGGCACCGCCACCCTGGCCACCTACATCAACGCCGGCGGCCTGGGTGACCTCATCGCCGCGGGCCTGGCCACCAACAGGTTCACCATCCAACTGGTCGGCGCTGCCCTGACCTCGGTGCTGGCCCTGCTGATCGACTACGTCGCGGGCGTGGTGGAGGACGTGCTGCGCCCGAAGGGGCTCTGAGCGTTCCCCGCGATCGCGGGCGTTGACCCCGGACCATCAACACTAGGAGGAGACCATGATTCGGAAGCGATCCACCGCAGCCATCGCGGGTGGCGCCGCCGCGCTGATGATGCTGGCCGCGTGCGGCGGCGACGGTAACGGCGGCGGGGACGGTGGGGACGGCCCGCTGTCCGGGGCCACCATCATCGTCGGCTCCAAGGAGTTCACCGAGCAGCGCCTGCTCGGGCAGATGACCGCCGCGCTGCTGGAGAACGCCGGGGCCTCGGTCACCGACCAGACCGGGCTCGAGGGCACCGCCACCGTGCGGGCCGCCCTGGAGAGCGGGGAGATCGACATCTACTGGGAGTACACCGGAACCGGCTGGGTGAACATCCTGGGCAACAGCCCCGAGGACGTACCCGAGGACCTGTTCACCGAGGTGGCCGCGGCCGATGAGGAGAACGGGATCGCATGGCTGGCACCGGCCCCGTTCGAGAACACCTACCGGATCGCCGCGGCCGAGGCCTTCGCCGCCGAGAACGGGCTGGAGACCAGCACCGATATGGCCGAGTTCGTCCAGGCCAACCCCGATCAGGGCCGGATCTGCGCCGCGGCGGAGTTCATCGCCCGCGACGACGGTCTACCCGGCCTGCAGGAGACCTACGGGTTCGAGTACTCCGAGGTGGTGGAGATGGCCCTGGACCTCATCTACACCCAGGTGGGCGAGGGTTGTGAGTTCGGCGAGGTGTTCTCCACCGACGGCCGGATCGTGGCGAACGACCTGCGCGTGCTCGAGGACGACCAGGGCTTCTTCGTCGAGTACGCCGGCGCGGTGACCCTGCGCCAGGAGACCCTGGACGAGTACCCGGAGATCGCCGAGATCATGGAACCGGTCGCCGCCGAGCTGACCAACGAGATCATGCTCGACCTCAACGCCCGGATCGACGTGGACGGTGAGGGCGAACGGGACGTGGCCGAGGACTGGTTGCAGGAGAACGGGTTCCTCGACTGACAGCGGCCGAGCCCGCACGACGACGGGGCGCCCGGTGATCCGGGCGTCCCGTTCGCGTGTGGTCACCCGGCGTGTGGTCACCCGGGCGGGCGCGGCGTCACGCCTCGGCGAATCGTCCGATCGTGCGGCCCACGTCGAACCCGGGCAGCGCCTCGGTGAAGATCCGGTAGTAGGCCAGTTCCTCCCGGGTGCGTAGCGGCGGGTCGAGCACATCAGCGTGTGCGCGTAGATCCTCCTCGGTCACCGTGGCCTCGTAGTGCTCACGCAGCACGTCGTTCATCCCGGTGCCCTCACCGAACTGCTCCTTGCGGCGCCACAGCACCTCCTCCGGCAACCACCCGTCGAAGGCCCGCCGCAGCATCCACTTGGCCGGCCGGTCCGGGCCGATCAGTTTCCACTCCGGGGGCAGGGCGAGGGCGAGTTCCACCACATCGAGGTCCAGGAACGGCAGCCGCGGTTCGATCCCGTGGGCGCCGGCCATCCGGTCCACCCGCTGTAGCCCGCCGATGTGCATGCCCTCCAGGGTCTCCAGCAGTTCCTCGTGCAGGTCCGCACCGGAGGTGTGGCGCCCGTAGTGGGCGTATCCGGCGAACAGTTCGTCGGCGCCTTCCCCGGCCAGCACCACCCGCACGTGCTCACTGGCCAACTGGCTGACCAGGTGGTGCGGCACGGCGCTGTGCACCAGGGTGGGGTCGAAGGACTCCAGTTCGGCGATGATCCTCGGCACCAGCGCGATCGCGTCCTGGGCGGTGTAGATCAGTTCGTGGTGATCGGTGCCGGCCTGTTCGGCGACCAGCCGGGCGGCCGCCAGGTCGGGACTGCCCTGCATGCCGACGGCGAAGGTGGGCAGGGTCTGACCGCGCTCGGCCGCGAGGTGGGCCGCCACCGCGACCACGATGCTGGAGTCCACTCCACCGGACAGCAGCACCCCGACCGGGACCACGGCGTCCAGGCTGCGGCGCACCGAGCGGATGATGGTGTCCCGCAGCGCGTCGAACACCCACCCCGGCGGTTCCTCGTACGGGGCGAGGCTGTTCAGCAGCACCGGGGTGGCGGCCGGGAAGGAGGGGCCGCCGATCAGCCCGCCCTCCGGTGTCCAGGCGTGCCCGGGCGGGAACGGCTCCACGTCCGGACGCCACTCGGCGTCGAAGGCTTTGAGTTCGGAGGCGAACAGCACCGTCTCTCCGCGGCGCGCCCAGTACAACGGGGCGATTCCCAGGTCGTCCCGGGCCACGGTGAACCGGCCGTCCTGCGCGGCGATCACCAGCGCGAAGGTGCCCCACAACTGCTCGAACGCCTTGACCCCCTGGTCCTGGAACAATTGCAGCGCCGCCTCCAGGTCCGAACCGGTGCGGAACCGGTCGGTGCCGAGTTGCCGGCGGATCCTGCGGTAGTTGTAGATCTTCCCGTCCCCCACCAGCCAGATCGCCTGCTTGTCCCCGGACAACGGCTGCGCTCCGGTCTCGGGATCGGTGATGGACAGGTACCGGGATCCCAGCCACGCCTCCCCCACCCGTTGGCCGCGCACCCCGTCGGGTCCGCGGTGGGCCATCCGCTCCAGCATCCGCATGCCCATCGCCTCATCGAAGGGGCCGTAGGCGGCGACGATCGCTGACATCGGTGCAAAACTCCTCTCCCTCGCGCCGTCGAGGCTGCGGGCGTGCAGTGCCCATCATCGCCCGCACGGAGCCGGACTGCACGGTGCCGGACCATGCGGCGCCGGACCGTGCGGTGCCGGACCGCGCGGTGCCGTGCCCGCACCTGCGGTACGCACGCCGGCGACCCACAATGAGCCCATGCCACTGATCACCGTCGGACACGGGACCTTGGACCGGGCCGGGCTGAGCGACCTGCTCACCGGTGCGGGGGTGGACGCCCTGGTGGACGTGCGCCGGTACCCGGCCAGCCGGCGCAACCCGGACGTGGCCCGCCAGGAACTGGCGTCCTGGTTGCCGGAGGCCGGGGTGGACTACCGCTGGGAGGAACGCCTCGGCGGGCGGCGGCACCGGCGCAAGGCCGACGGCGAGGCGCCCGACTCCTGGTGGCGGGTGGAGTCGTTCCGGGCCTATGCCGCGTACACCCGCACCGATGAGTTCCGCCGGGCGCTGGCCGAGGTGGTCCAGGAGAGCAACGGCCGGCGGGTGGCGGTGATGTGCTCGGAGGCGGTGTGGTGGCGCTGCCACCGGCGGTTGATCGCCGACGTGGTGGCGCTCACCACCCAGGTGCCGGTGGTGCACCTGATGCACGATGGCACGCTGCGTCCGCACGAGGCGGCCGCCGGTGCCCGGCGCGAGGGCGACGTGCTGATCTGGGACGCCCCGCCGTCGTGAATCTCACCCCTTGACCGAGCCGGCCAGCAGCCCGCGGACGAAGTAGCGCTGCAGCAGCAGGAAGATGATCAGCGGCAGGATGATCGAGACGAACGCACCGGCGGTCAGCAGGTGCCAGTCCTGACCGCGCGAGCCCGCCATCTCCGCAAGGCGCGCCGTCAGCGGTTGCACGGCGGTGTTCCCACCGGTGAACGTCAACCCCACCAGCAGGTCGTTCCACACCCACAGGAACTGGAAGATCGCGAACGCGGCGATCGCCGGCACCAGCAGCGGCAGCATCACCCGCAGGAACACGCTCACGTGCCCGGCGCCGTCCACCCGGGCGGCCTCGATGAGCTCGCGGGGGATCTCGGACATGAAGTTGTGCAGCAGGAAGGTGGCCAGCGGCATCGCGAACGCCGCATGCGCCACCCACACCGCCAGGTAGGGGAACATGTCGGCGGCGGTGGTGTTGGAGAAGATCCGCAGCAGCGGGATGAGCGCCATCTGCAGCGGCACGATCTGCAGGGCGAACACGATCACGAAGATCGTGTCCCGGCCGCGCCACTTCAGCACCGAGAACGCGTAGGCGGCCATGGTCGCCCCCACCAGCGGCAGCAACGTGCCCGGGACGGTGATGACCACGGAGTTGAGGAAGAAGTTCGACAACGCCCCGGAGGAGGCCCGTCCGAACAGCACCTCCTGGTAGTTGGCCAGGGTGAACTCAGGGTTGGTGAAGAACGTCCACCACCCGGAGGTACGGATGGAGGCCTCCGGCCGGATGGAACTGATGAATAGCCCCACAGTGGGCACCGTCCACAGCACCGCGATGATGATCGCCGCGGCCGACCCCACCCGGGAGGTGAGCATCTGCTTGGTGCGGGCGGCGGTGGAGGTGCGGGCCGGGCGCATCGGGTCGGGCAGGGAGGTCTTCTCACTGTCCTGCGCGATCGCGGGATTGGCGGGTGTGATGCTCATGCGCCACGCACCTCCCGGTTGATGATCATCTGGCGGACGTTGAAGATCACCACGGGGATCACCAGCACGAAGATCATCACCGCCAGGGCCGAACCGATGCCGTTGTTGCCGAAGGTGAAGGACTGGTCGTACATCAGGTTGGCCAGCACCTGGGTGTCGAACCGCGCCCCGGTCATGGTGCGCGGGATGTCGAAGATCTTCAGGGTGGCGATGATGATCGTGGTGAGCACCACCACCAGGGTGGGCCGCACGCTGGGCACGGTGATGTTCCGGAACATCTGCCAGGCGTTGACCCCGTCCAGGCGCGCGGCCTCGACGATGTCGCTGGGGATGGCCTTGATCGCCGCCGACAGCAGCACCATGGCGAACCCGGCCTGGATCCAGATCATCACAGCGATCAGGAAGAACGTGTTGAGCGGGGAGTCCTGCAGGAACCGCACCGGTTCGAACCCCAGGGAGGTGATGATCGCGTTCAGCAGGCCGATCTGCTCCTGGGCCGCGCCCCGGTACTCATAGACGAACTTCCAGATGATGCCGGCGCCCACGAAGGAGATCGCCATCGGCATGAACAGCAGCGATTTCGCGATCTTCTCGAACCGGGAGTTGTCCACCAGGATCGCGTACACCAGGCCCACGAGGGTGGACACGGTCGGCACCAGCAGCACCCACCAGAAGGTGTTGATGAACCCTTGCAGGGAATCGGGGTTGGTAAAGACCCAGACGTAGTTCTCCCAGCCCACCCACTCATCGGAGCGGCGGTCCATGAAGGACATGATGATGGTGCGGATGGCGGGGTAGATCAGGCCCACGCCCAGCAGGATGAACGCCGGGCCGCCGAAGAACAGCACCATCCACCAGGTGCGGGAGCGCATCGCGAACCTGTCCGCGAGCCGGGCCGCGCCCATCAGGAGCGCGACCACGGCGAACAGCGCGATCACGGCCAGGACCATCTGGCCGATCTTGGAATAGAGGAAGAAGTCCATGGACCACTCCGATGCTCGTGCCGAGGTGCGGCTGGGCCGCGACCTCGGCAGTCGCGGCCCAGCCTGCTACAGCTATCCCCGGATCACGGCCAGGAGGACTCGATCTGGTCGAGCACGTCCTGGGTGTCCGACCCGTTGATCCAGTCGACCATGCCGCTCCAGAAGGAACCGGCGCCCACCTCCGAGGGCATCATGTCCGAGCCGTCGAAGCGGGCGATGGCGCTCTCGTCCTGCAAGAGCTCGATCGCCAGGCGCAGCACGTCGGAGGAGGCGAGCGAGGGGTCCACGGCCTGGTTGGCCGAGGTGACCCCGCCGATCTCCACCCGGGTGTTGGCCCACTCACCGGAGGCCATGAACGCCTGCACCGCGGCGGTGGCCTCGTTGTCGTTGAACGCGCCGACGAACTCACCGGCCACCAGCAGCGGGCTCTCGTCCGCATTCAGGCCGGGCAAGTAGAAGGCGAACACGTCACCCTCGGGGCTGACGTCGGTGCCCTCGGGCCACTGTGCCTCGTAGAAGGAGGCCTGCCGGTGCATGAAGCAGTTGCCGTCCAGGATCGGCAGGCCGCCGTCGTTGAAGGACGTGGTGGCGATGGACCGGGAGTCGCCGATACCGCCGTTGACGTAGTCCTCGTTCTTCAGGATGTCGCCGGCCATGTCCACCGCGTCGACGATCTCCGGGGAGTTGAACGCCAACTCGTTGGTGATCCACTGGTCGTAGGCGTCCTCACCGGCGGAGCGCAGCACCACGTCCTCGATCCAGTCGGTGGCCGGCCATCCGGTGGCACCACCGGACTCGATCCCCGCACACCACGGCTTGACGGTGTCCGAGCCGTGGTCGTCGGCGATCTGCTGGGTGAGGTCCATCATCTCGTCCCAGGTCTCCGGTACCTCGTACCCGTTCTCCTCGAACGCGGTGGGGGAGTACCACACGAACGATTTCACGCTGGCCATCAGCGGCGCGGCGTAGAACTCTCCGTCGACGGTGCCGTACTCCTTCCAATCCTCGCTCCAGCCCTCATCGACCTTGGCCTCGACCTCGGCCGGGGCGGGGATGACGTGACCGTCGTTCACCATCCGCTCCAGCAGTCCGGGCTGGGGGAACACGGCTAGGTCGGGGGCGTTGCCACCCTCGGCCTGCACCACCACCTGCTGCTCGAAGTCACCGGAACCGTCGTGCTGGACGGTGATGCCGGTGCATTCGGTGAACTGCTCGAACGTGTCCTGCAACTGGTCCGCCTCCTGCTCGCGGATCGAGCTGAACAGGGTCACGGTCTCGCCGTCGAACTCGCCGTACTCGGCGAAGGCTTCACAGTCGGCGCTGGCTTCGCCGTTGTCGTCGGTGGCGCCGTTGTCGCTGCCTCCACCGCCGCCTCCTCCCCCGAGGTCGTCGGCACCCCCGCAGGCGCTCAGCACGAGACCCAGAGTGGCCGCTCCGGCCACCGCGGCAATTCGCCGCCGGCTTCGAATCTTCATCGACTACTCCTCGTCCAACGGAAACGGCACGGCTCAGCCCGTACCTGCGCTTCTTAGGGAACTGGCTGAGGCGCCGTTGTGCAAGCATTTGCG
>CALKWS010000264.1 GCA_938004115.1 uncultured Ruaniaceae bacterium | reverse complement strand
TCGCCGTAATGCCGAGGCACGTTGTGGCGGCGGCCGTAGTCTCGTGCCCATGGACCTACATCCCAGTCTTGCCCCGGTCGCGGGGCTGGTGGGCCGTTGGCGCGGCCCCGGCCGGGGCGAGTACCCGACGATCGCCCCGTTCTCGTACACCGAGGAACTCACCTTCTCCGCAACCGGGAAGCCATTCCTGCACTACCTCCAACGCACCTGGTCACCGGCGGGTGATCCGATGCACACCGAGACGGGGTACCTGCGCGTGGCTGGTGGCGCGGTGGAGTTCGTGCTCGCCCAGCCCACCGGGCAGACGGAGTTGGCCGAGGGCCGGTTGGACGCCCGGGCGGACGGCTTCACCGCCGAACTGCACGCCCGGGTGGTGAACGCGGCCAGCGCCAAGACGGTCGAGGCGACCATGCGCCGGCTGCGGCTCATCGGTGATGAGTTGACCACCCGGTTCGCGATGGCCGCGGTGGGAGTGCCGATGACCCATCACCTCGAGTCCGCGCTGACCCGCATCGCCTGAACGCTGCCATGGTGGCGCAGTGCGTCTTCCGGCGCGCTGGTACGGTGCCACGCGCATGCTGCACCGACGGCGGCGTGCGGGTCCGGAGGGTGACATGAGCGCGCGGATGTACGCCTATGTGGCGTGCGTGTTCGTGGTGGTGTTCTATGCCGGGAACATCCTGGTGGGCGCCACCCTCAGCGAGCTGCCCCCGTTCACCGTGTCCTTCTTCCGGGTGACGATCGCCGCGGTGCTGCTCGCGCCGCTGGGATGGCGCACGGCGTGGGAGCAGCGTGGGGTGTTCCGCCGGCACGCGGGACCGCTGCTGCTGCTGGCCGTCACCGGGGTGGCGTTCTTCAACACCTTCATCTACGCGGCGTTGCACTTCACCTCGGCCACCAACGTGTCGGTGCTGGAGGCGGTTATCCCGGTCGCGACGGCGGTACTCAGCGCATGGTTGCTGCGGGAGCGACTGCGGTGGGTGCAGTGGGCGGGGGTCCTGGTGTCCCTGTGCGGGGCGGTCTGGGTGGTCCGGGCGGGCCCGAGCGGAGGTCTGAGCGGCTGGAACCTCGGTGACCTGATCATGGTCGGGGCGATCCTCACCTGGGCGTTGTACTCCATCGCCGTCCGGCGTTACCTGCACCTGTTCCCCGAGTACGGTGCGCTGCTGGTGATGAGTGTGCTGGCGGCGTTGCTGCTGGCACCGTTCGTGGCCGCGGAGTGGTTGAGTTCCGGGGTGCCGCCCGCATTGGGGCAGGGGGCGGTGTGGGCGGGCTTGGGCTACCTGGGCCTGTTCCCGGCGTTTATCGCCCTGCTGCTGTACAACCGCGCGGTCGCCACTCTGGGCGCCTCCCAGGCGGCGGTGTTCCTGAATTTCCTGCCGGTGGTGACCATGCTGGGGGCGTTCGTGTTCCTCGGGGAGGACATCACGCTGGGGCAGGTGCTCGGCGCCGTCCTGGTCATCACCGGGGTGCTGCTGACCACGCGCACCGCCCGCCGCAGGCCGCGTCCCGTGCCCCGCGACATAAGGGCGCCGGGAGGATAGTCACCGCCGGTCGCGGGGGCCAGCGGTGCTTACAGCGCCCAAGTGGTGCGCGCCGGCTCCCGGCGGAACACCTCCCGGCCGCGGTGGACGCTGAGGAGCACGTCGGCCTTGGTGCGCACCGCGGTTTCGTCGTCCGCGGCGTCGAGCACCAGCACGTTCGCGGTCCTTCCCACCTCGATGCCGTGTTCGTTGGCCAGCCCGAGGTTGCGTGCCGGGTTGGTGCTGATGAAGTCCAGGCAGCGCGCGAGATACTCGGCGGTGAGCATGTGGCTCACGTGCAGGCCGGAGTCCAGGATCCGCAGGGGGTCACCGTCGCCCACCGGGTACCAAGGGTCCACCATGGAGTCCTGGCAGAAGGCCACCGGGATGCCCCACTCGGTGAGTGTGCGCACCGGGGCCACACCGCGCGGGGCGGGCCCCCCGAAGTCCCGGCCCTGCAGGTGCAGGTTCTCGTTCGGGCAGACGGCGAATCCCACCCCGGCGGCCACGAGTTGGGGCAGCAGCCGGGCCAGGTAGCCGGGGTCGTAGTACGCCATCGCCACCGCATGGCTGATGGTGACCCGGCCCTGCATGCCCCGCTTGGTCGCCTCGGCGGCCATGACCTCCACGAACCGGGAACCGGCGTCGTCGATCTCATCGCAGTGGACGTCCACCAAGGCGTCGTACTTCTCCGCCAGGTCGAAGATCCGCCGCAGCGAGTCCACCCCGTCCTCCCTGGTGGGTTCCAGGTGCGGGATGCCGCCGACCACGTCGGCGCCCTGCTGCAGGGCGCGCTCCATGAGTTCGGCACCGCCCGGATAAGCGATCATGCCGTTCTGCGGGAAGGCGACCAATTGCAACTGGCACCAGGGGCGGATCTCCTCTCGCAGTTCCGTCAGCGCCTCGAATGCCGCGAACGTCGGATCGGTGACGTCCACGTGCGTGCGGATCACGCCCACGCCGTGGGAGGCCGCGGAGCGGGCCGCGGCCAGCGCATCGGCCTTGATCTGGTCGGGGTTGTTCAGGCCGGCAGCCTTGCGTTCGGCCCAGATCTGGATGCCCTCGAAGAGGGTGCCGGAGGCGTTGGGCCGGGGTTGGCCGGCGGTGTTGGCGTAATCCAGGTGGATGTGGTTCTCCACGAACTGGGCGGTCACCAGTCGCCCATCGGCCGGATACACCTGCCCGCCCGGGTCAACGCGCTGCACGACATCGCGCGGGTGAGCGCCGTCGTCGCCCGTGTCATCGGCGGCCGGGGCGATCGCACTGATCCGCTCCCCCGCGATCTCGACATCCCACAACCCATCGCGATCCCGCAGTCGCGCACCGGTGATCAGCACAACACAGCCCCTTTCCGCCTGGCATTCGCCCCAGGTTACGTCGGGCACCGCTGCACAGCAGGCCGACGATGCCTACGCCTCCAGGTGCCGCCGGCACCGGGCCTGGTACGTCTCGGTACCCCCGACCGCGTCGACGGTCGGCACCAGCGCGTCCTGGCCATCGCCAGCGCGCACCCGCTGGTGGAAGGCGGCGTCCTGCCCGCACACGGCGCACACCGCAGTCAGTTTCACCACGTCCTCGGCCATGGCCATCAGCGACGGCAGCGGCTCGAACGGACGCCCGTCATACGTGACGCATAACCCTGCCACCACCACGGTCAGGTCCCCGGCCATGAGGCGCTGGATCACGGTGACCAACTCCGGGCCGAAGAACTGGGCCTCATCGATCGCCAGCAGGTCCAGGTCACGGGCGGCAACGAGGTCCACCAGCCCCTGGGCATCGGACAGCGCGGTGGAGGGGATGCTCACGCCGGTGTGGGTGGCCACCAGCCCGCTGCCGTGCCGATCATCCAGGGCGTGGTTGACCACCTCAACCGACAGCCCGGCCAGGCGGGCCCGGCGCACCCGCCTCAGCAACTCCTCGGACTTGCCGGCGAACATCGGCCCGCACACCACCTGCAGGCGTCCGTGCAGGTGCCGGTTTCGATCAGCCATACCGTGCACAGTAGCCGCGGGCCCCGGACGCCACCCGGTCAGGTGCCCGCGCCGTCGGGCGGCGTTCCCTCGACCGTGAACACCTCGCCGTTGCGGGGCATCTGCGGCAGCGCGGACGGTGCGGGGTCGCGCGCGTGCTTCGCGAACGCCGGATCGATCCTGCCCTCCCGGGTGATCTCCGGCCAGACCATCGGCAGCCCGGCAGCGGCGTCCACCTCGGCGCGGTCCATCAGTTGCACGTGCAGGTGCGGCATCGAGGTGTTCCCGGTGTTGCCCACCTGGCCGATCACCGTGCCGGTCTCCACCCTGGCCCCTTCCGGGTGTGCACTCCCCTGCCGCAGGTGCGCGTACGCGGCGTATGTGCCGTCGTCGTGCGCGATGATCACGTGGTTGCCCAGCACCGCGCCGGTTCCGCCCAACTCCCGCAGCACCGCCTCGGCGGTGAGCATGTAGACCAGGGCCGGCCAGGTGTTGCGGGCGCTGTGATCGCGGCGGTCATCGCAGGAGCGGACGACGACGCCGGGTGCCATGGCGTGGATCGGCGCACCGAAACTGGGGTACTGCTGCGGCCGCGCGCCGCGCAGCACCCACCGCACCAGCGGCGGGGTGTCCGGTGTGCTGGGCCGGCACAGGTCCACCGCGCAGTACTGGCCCCGGCTGCGGGTGCCGTGGCTGGGCAGGCCCTGCCCGGGGCTGTTCATCGCCACCCAGGTGCCGCGGACCGGTGCGGCCAGCGCCACCGGTTCGATCCGGCCGGTGCGCGGCCCGATAGCGGTGAGCAGGGAGAAGGCTCCGATGCCCAGCAGTACCAGTGGCACCTGGCCGGTGCCGAGCGGGAGCGCGGCGGCCGGAAACAGGTAGCCCACCACGATCAGCACCAGCAGCAGGTACATGACCAGCAGCAGGATGCGCCACACCGGCCGGGACGCCGAGATCCGGCGCCTCACCGTACGCCCCCGGCACGGATAGCGATGACCGGTGTAAACCTGCGTCCCATCGCCCTGCCCTGCACCCCCGTTGACCGCCTCCGACTGCGCTGTCCACCCTAGCGACGGCTGGGCCGGACCGGCGGCCCCGGGGCGGGCAGGCGGGGGCATACTGGCGGACGTGCAGGACCTAAGCGTGCCCCCAGGCCCCGGTATCCCGGACGGCCTCACGCTGCCCGGGGCCGAACTGGTGGAACGGTTCTCCCACGCCTCCGGGCCCGGCGGGCAGGGCGTCAACACCACCGACTCCCGGGTGCAACTCAGCCTGGACCTGGCCACCACCAGCGCGCTGAGCGAGACCCAACGTCGGCGCGTGCTGGCGCACCTGCAGAATCGTCTGTCCGGCACCGTCCTGACCATTACCGCCAGTGAGCACCGTTCCCAGCACCGCAACCGGGTCGCGGCCCGGGAGCGCCTGGCGGCTGTGCTCCGGCACGCCCTGGCACCCGCGGTACCACGCCGGCCCACCAAACCGACCCGGGCCTCCCGGCGACGCCGCCTGGAGGCCAAGCGGCTGCGGTCCCAGATCAAGCGCAACCGGATGCGGCCCCGCCCCGAGTGAGCCGCGCTGCCGGTGGATCCCGCCGGGTGAGTCGCTCCGCGCATGAACGCGGCGGGGTGAGTCGGCGCGGCGGGGTGGGTCGGCGCGAGTGGGTCTCCCAGGGCACGCCTCAGGAGTAGAAGACGACCACCGACACGATCAGGATGATGACGACGAACGCCACCACCAGCACGAGCAGGCCGAGCAGCACGCGCTTGATCCACCCGCCCACGTCGAAGCGGAAGAGTTGCGGGAAGTAGGCCCGGGCCTCCTGCCGGGTGAGCCTGCCCACGCTGATCACGTCCTCACCGGTGCGCATGAGGGCCTCTATCGTGGCCTGGGACCAGATGTGCCCCGGGGACTCCCACAACGGCTGGCCGTCGTGGCCCAGCAGCGCGATGTAGCCGGTGCGTCGCATCCCGAAGGTTCGTTTTCGCACGTGCACCACCCGGGCGATGGAGGCTCGCGGGATGACGTGTTTGCCGCGCCAGCGGATGTGCACCTCGTGGGTGGTGATCCGGATCCTGGCACGCCCGGCGATGAGCACCCAGAGCATCACCAGCGCCCAGGGCACCACCACCACTCGGAGCACCACGCCCAGGAACCACGGCTCCGCCAGCACCGCGGTGGCCATCGGTGCGGCAAGGGCGAGGGTGACGATCAGGATCGTTTGCCATCGGCTCTGGCCGCGGGCGAAGACCCGGTGGCCCTCGTGCTCGGTCGCCCAGTGCGTCTCCCACTCGTTCGCGGACCGCCAGGTGCCGCCGTGCTCAGTCGTCACGCCTGGGGACTCTATGTGCCCGCTCGCGGCAAGTCACATCAGCAAGGGCACCTATCCGCGAGCGCCCAGCCGACCGGTCAGCGGCTCTCCCGGACCTCCCGGCGGTAGTGCCGGCCGCACCAGGCCGTGCAGCCACGGGATTCGAGGGCGCGCCCGCCCGAACACCTGCACCGGGTGCATCGCCGCGCCATATTGGTCCCATGACATCGGCGCACACCGGGCGAGTGACCGGCCCGTCGGGGCCCGCCCAAGGGCCGTCATCCCCGCGAGGACGAGCGCGGCCGGCCCTGACGGTGCTCGCCGTCGTGGTGACCGTGCTGGTGGGGTTCGCGATGCTGTCCACCGACGCGGCGGTGCGCCCCGGCCCGGCGGAACCGCCGGCGGCCGCTGCGCCAGAGCGTTCGGCCGGGGCGGTCTCGGCTTTCCCGGCGCCCGGCACGGCGGTGATCCATCCGCAGTCCCAACTCAGTTTCCGCCACGTCGACCCCGCCGATCTGGCTGGTCTCACCGTGACCGGATCACGCTCCGGTGAACGGACCGGCACCCTGGTGCCGCATCCGGACGGCCGCGGCGTGACTTTCATACCCGACGATCCCTTCACCGAGGGTGAGGACGTGACCGTCATGACCGGCTTTCCCGTGCTGGGCGCCGACGGGGGACGATACGCGCTCACCGTGGTCGAGCTCGGACAGCGACCGGAACTGCAGGCTCCGCCGGTGGAGGAACTCCGCGGCGCGAGCAGCACACCCGAGGGCAACCTTGCCGCCGAGTACGTGCGCCAGTTCCCCTCCGCCCCCGGCATCGAACCACCCCAGGTCCACGTCACCGGCCCTGCCGCCGGCGGCGCCGGCGCACCCGACGACCGGCCGGCGAGGTTGACCGCGATCGGGGTGAAGAACGGGTTCGGGCAGAAGGGCCCGATGCTGATCGACGACGACGGCGAGCCCGTGTGGTTCTTCCCGCTCACCGGGGTAGATGCCCGGGACGTGCAGGTGCAGACCTACCGGGGCGAACCGGTGCTGACCTGGTGGGAGGGGATCATGGCCGGCGGGTTCGGCTATGGCGAGGGCGTGATCGTCGACTCCACCTATCAGGAGGTGACCCGGGTCAACATGGCCGGCGGGTACGACGCCGACTCCCACGAAGTGCGGCTGACCGAGGCCGGCACGGTCCTGTTGATCGGGTACGAACCGGTGCGGATGGACCTGAGCCACCTCGGCGGACCCGCGGAGGGTGTGGTGATCGACAACGTGATCCAGGAGGTCGATCCGGACACCGGGGCGATGCTGTTCGAGTGGCACAGCGTGGGCCAGGTGGGCCTGTCCGAGTCCTACCTGCCGGTGCCCACGCAGGGCGGGCAGTCCTATGACTACTTCCACGCCAACTCCGTGGACGTCGAGGACGACGGTGACCTGCTCATCTCCGCCCGGCACACCTGCGCGGTGTATTCGCTGGACCGCCACAGCGGCCACGTGGAGTGGCGCCTGGGCGGGAGGAACAGTGACTTCACGATGGGTTCGGGCGCCTTCTTCCTCAAACAGCACGACGCCCGCCGCAGTGACGACGGCACCCTGACGGTGCTGGACAACGGCGGGGAGTGCGGGCAGGCCTCCCGGGAGGAGACCCGCGGCCTGGCCCTGGACCTGGACGAGGAGGCGATGACGGCGCAGGTGGCCCGGGAGTACTGGCACCCGGAGGGGGTGTTCTCCGAGAGCCAGGCGAACTTCCAGGAACTGCCCGGGGGTGAGGTCTTCTTCGGCTGGGGAAGCGTTCCGCGCTATACGCTGATGGAGGCCGGCAGGCAGGTGCTGCTGGATGGCTCCATCCCCGAGGACCTGATGGTCACCTCCTACCGCGCGCACCGGGTGGAGTGGACCGGCTGGCCGGTCACCGAACCCGCGGCGGTCTGGGGCAGCGACGACGGGCGGACGGCGGTGCACGTGAGTTGGAACGGGGCCACCGACGTCGCAACGTGGCAGGTGGTGGACGAGGCGGGCCGGATCGTTGCCTCCGCGCCCAGGGACGGATTCGAGACGGTGCTCCCGGTGGAGGCCGACCCTGGTGCGCAACTGCGGGTGCGGGCACTGGATGCCTCTGGCGACGTGCTGGGGCAGGGCCCGGTCATCGCTGACCTGCCGCTGCGCTGGGACGCGCTGCTGCGCTGAGCCGGGCCTCTCTCGCGCTCAACGCCGGGGTGCGCTGCAATAGGTCCATGGACGCCCTCGACGAGACCGCGCTACTAGACCTGGAACACCGCGGCTGGGAGGCGTTGTGCACCGGCAACGGTGGTGACTTCTACGGTTCGCTGATGACGCCGGCGGCGGTGATGGTGCTGGTCAACGGCTGGGTACTGGACCGCGAGGCGGTGCGGCAGTCACTGAACGAGTCCCCGCCCTGGTCGGGTTATGACCTGAGCGACACCCGGCTGGTCCCGGTCTCCGCGGGTTCAGCATCGTCGGGCTCATCTGGGTCGAGTTCAACGGTGCCGGGCTCAGCGGCGCTGGTGTACCGGGCCCGCGCCTGGCGCGATGGGGAGGCGCCGTTCGAGGCGCTCATGGCCAGCACCTACACCATCGTGGACGGACGGCTACGGCTGGCCCTCTACCAGCAGACGACGATCACGCACTGACCAGCGGGGCGATCAGGTTCTGACGCGCGATTGGGTTAGTCCAGCCAGGTGGCCAGTTCTGCGGCGGAGGTCTCACCGAGCCAGTTCTGCCACTGGGGCCCGAACGAGACCCGGCGCGCCCCCAACTCGGTGAGCGTGGCCAGGTCGCCGGCGCCGTGGCCGTTGACCGGGTGGGCGGTGACGTTCACCGGCACCTGCACCACCCCGGCCAGGTGGCGCACCTGCCCCGGCGTGGTCACACCTACCGGGTACACCGCACGGGCCCCGGCCTGTTCCATCAGCCGCATCCGCTCGGCGGCCTCCTCGATGGGGTCGTCGAACACGTCGGTGCCGAGTTTGACGGCGTCGGTGCGGCCATTGATGACGAACGGGACGCCCGCCTCGTCGGCCGCCTGGCGGGCCGCGGCGATGTAATCGGCGTGCTCCTGACGCGCCCGGACGCGTTTGTTCTCCGAGTGCACCACGTCCTCGATATTGGCGCCGACGGCGCCCACCTCCAGGAGCCGGTCGATCAACTCGGCCGGAGGCAGGCCGTACCCGGACTCGACGTCGGCGCTGACCGGCACCTCGACCGCCTCGACGATGCGCCGGATCACGGCGAGGTACTCCCCGAAGTCCATGTTCTCGCCGTCGGCGCTGCCGATCGCCTCGGCGACCGGGTGACTGCCGACGGTCAGCCCCTCGAACTCGACGCCGGCGGCCACGCGGGCACTCCAGGTGTCCCACACCGTGGGCAGCACGAGCATCCGCCCGGAAGCATGCGCATCGGCGAAGCGCTGTGCGCGATCAGTGAGCGTCGACATGGGAGTCCCTTTCGCAGGTTCGTAACCCGACCTCGCGGCGCACAGGCGGGTACCTGTGATGGCGCCCACTGTACCCATGGCGCGGCCCCGCACCGCCGGTTCCGGGCCGGGTCGCCCGTTGGCCGCCGGCGCACTCGGCCGCGCCCCGAGAGGCGACGACGACCGTGGGCGCGGCGGCGGGCACCCGGGCATGGAGGACGTACCGTAGGGCCATGCTCCGACGCCTCGTGGCTCGCGTCTTCTGGTCGATCAGCCGGTGGAGGCTCGCCTCCTCCCCCGCTCCGGACCGGCCCACCATCCTCCTCGGCGCCCCACATACGTCCAACTGGGACTTCGTGTTCATGTTGGGTATCGCCTGGCGCTTGGGCATCGAGGTGCGCTGGCTGGGCAAGAACAGCCTGTTCCGTGGGTGGCGAGGACCGGTGATGCGCCGATTGGGCGGGATCCCGGTCGACCGGGCGGATCCCAGCCGCGTGGTGGGCGAGGTGGTCGACCAGGTCCGGGCCGGGGAGGTCTTCGGGTTGGTGATCACCCCGGACGGCACGCGGCGCGGACACACGCACTGGAAGTCGGGGTTCTACCGCATCGCCCGCCAGACCGGCATGCCGGTCACGCTCGGGTATGTGGACCGCACCACCATGACCACCGGGCTCGGTCCCACGTTCGAGTTGTCCGGGGACGTGTCCGCCGACATGGACCGCATCCGTGCCTTCTACGCCGACAAGGCCGGCGTACGCCCCGAGCACCGCGTCGAACCCCGGCTGCGCGATGAGAGCGGCCTGGGGTGAACCGCGCCGGGTGAGCGACCTGCGGTGACCGGCTGGGGGCTACGTCGTGTCCGACACCTGGCGCGCCATGCGGGGGCGGCGCAGCACGTCCGGCAGGCAGCCGATGGCACCGGGGTCCGCCAGGCTCTCATCGATGGAGACCAGGGCGAGGAGGCGGATCGGCCGGCCCGCCTGTGCTGCGGCTTCCACCTTGTGGTGCCCGTCGAGCAGGAAGTGGCTGAGCAGCCAGTGGGTGTAGTAGTCCGCGGATGGCCCGTCCGCGGGTAGGCGGGTCTCCAGGGTCGATAGCGCCACCGCCGTCGGCGCCGTTCCCCGTCCGATCAGATCGCGGTAGTGCTCGACGCGCCCGCGGTCGTTCCAGGGGGGCGGGACCATGGGCACGATGAATTCATAGAGGTGCGCCTCGTCGTCGACCGCCGTTTCGAAGGTGCGGTAGTAGAAACTCCGTGGGTTCTCCGGCAGTCCCCAGAAGGAGTCGACCTGCCACGTGGCGAGTTGCTCACGGGTGAAGTAGTCGTCCTGGTCATACGGTGCGGTGAGATTCGGCAGGACCTCCAACAGCAGGGGAAGGTAATCGCCGTGAGGCACCAGCGGGGAGAACGTGTCCAGGATGGTCTCATCGACGTCGTCGAGGGGCTGCTCCAGTTGCGCCATGGCACCCAGGTCGGCAGAGAGGGTTCTGTTCGCACCGGTCTGCCGTTCGAACAGGAACGGGCACGTGCCGCACCACATCGACAGTTCGAAGGCGGGTTCGCCCTCCAGCAACAGGTAGCGGGGGCCGGTCGGCGACTGCGGATCGCCGGACCCGAAGCGCAGCGGGGCGGACCCGTCCGCATTGCCGAGCCGGCGCGTGGGCAGCGAGGAGATCAGCATCCGCCGAGCCTACGGCTCCTGCACCTTCGCACCCTCCCTCCCCGACACCCGATGGGCGAGGGATACCGTGGGCGCGTGACCGACTGGAACCCGAAGATGGTACGCCGCGACTTCGGTGATCTCCTCGCACTCTTCGATGCCTGCTCGGCCGGCGCGAAGGATCTCGTGGCCGGTGCTACTGATCTACTGGTGGCCGACGTCGACGGGCCGGCCGTGGCGGCACTGGCCAGTGAGGTGGTCAGCGGGCTGACCAGCCCGTTCCGGGTGGATGAACTCCTCACGGCGGCCCGAGCGGAGGTGGACATGCCTCACCTGGGCGCCGAAGGAACGGCGATCCGGGCCAGCCAGGCGCAGATCCGGCGCTGGCAGCGCGGGGAGTTGACCATCCGGGAACTCACCCGGTGGGCGCACCGGTATGTGGGCCACGATGGGCCCGCGGAACTTCGTGATCTGGTCTTCGCGGACCACATGTGGGACGACCTCGGGGCCGCCCCGACGGCCACGGCTCCGATGGACGACCACCTGGCGCAGGTCACCATGCGGATCCTGTCCTACCCCGATCCCTGGGAGCGCTAGCGAGGCAGCGCGGATCGCCTGCGCGGCTCTAGTCTGCGAACGCTGCCTTCATGCATCGCATCGCGGCGAGAGTCTTCGGCACCCCGATGTACGGCATGAGGTGCACGAAGCACTCGGCGACTTCTTCCTTGCTCATCCCGGCGACGTCAACAGCGGTCTTGATGTGGCCGGTGAGTTGCGGTTCGGTGCCGCCCATGGCGGCGAGGGCAGCCATGTTGAGCATCTGCCGGTCGCGCAGTTCCAGACCCTCGCGCTGGTAGGTGCCGCCGAACACCGCGGCAACCACCCAGTCGGACGCTCCGGGAGCGAACTCGTCCAACTGCTGCTTCCACGCCGCAGCGCCCTCCGGGGACTGCGTCTTCTCAACGAACTCATCGCCCTTGGCCTTGCTCAGTTCCACAGCACCCTCCACTTACATCTCAGCGCGAACACGGCCGGAGGTGACCCCGCCGGGCTCACCGCGTTGCCGGTTCTGCGTCCTTGACCGACGCTCATGCTACAAGCGGGCCACGGCGTGGCCGGGCTCGGTGGAGCCCGCCGAGCGCGGCCGTGACTAGGGCATCAGTTGCGCGGCCAGCGTGGCACCCAGTTCCTGCGCAGCGGCGAGGTCTTCGTCGGTGACGTCTCCCATCGATTCCACGACGTGCCCGCCGAGTCGCCAACCGAGCGCACCGACGATCGCCTCGACCGAGCGGACGGCTCCGGTAGTGTCGTATCGGCCATGGACGACCAGGCCATAAGGACGGCGCTGTGACGGCCCGCCGGTTCGGCTCGCGCCGCCGGACTCGTCCAGGGAACCCCCGACCTTCAGGAAAGTGCTGTCGAACACGTGCTTCAAGGCCCCGCTCATGTACCCGAAATTCGCTGGGGTGATCAACAGGTAGCCGGAAGCGCTCTTGATCGTGACCTCATCGGCCTCGCCCCGCGCCCACGCGAGGGCAGGCACCGGGGTCACCTCCACTCCCGCGATGTCCGGGTGGTTCGCTCCCTTGATCACCGCCTCGAGCAATTGCTGGACGCTCCTGGTCGGGCTGTGGTGAATCACGAGAAGTTCCGCCATCCGGACACACTGGCATAGCCGGCGCGCTGCGCTTCTCAGGCCCTCGCTGCCGTCAGCCTTGCACCGCCATGGACAGCACGGCATCGCATAGCCGGCGATCATTCTGCGGCAGACCGTCGAGGCCCTCGGCAAGACTCACGTGGGTCTGCTGGAAGGCGTCCCCAAGATGGCGGGTCGACTCTGCGGCCAAGAGCCAGGCAAACACATTCGAGAGTTGCTTCTCGTGGGTGCCGTGGTGCATCACGCGGAAGACGTTGAACTCCTCGGCCAGGCTTCGCGACAGGGCGGGCAGGAGGGCGGTGACGACATCCCTCATATCCGTCGGTGGGCGGGGCATAACTCGATGCTAGGCGGCGGCGCGAGGGGCGACGCCGCGTCCCGCGGGATCAGTTCTCAGGCCGAGGCGTCCTCAGCGGAGAACGACCACATGACGCCGAATCTGTCGAAGACCTGCCCGTACCAGCCGCCCCAGGGAGCCCGATCGAAGGGCATCCCCTCGGTACCTCCGCCGTCGATGAGTTTCTCGATCAAGTCGCGGGCTTCCTCTGGCGTGTCCACCGAGTAGAGCAACGAGTAGGCGGCACCGGCAGCGCCTGAACGGCCGACACCCGGAAGTCGGCGCAACACCAAGGAGCGGACCATGGCCACTTCGCTTGCCACCTACATCTCTCTTCCCGGTAATGCGGCCGAGGCGTTCCAGCACTGGCACAGTGTGTGGTTTCGAACGTGCTGAACATCCGACTCCCCGAGGAGGTCAAGAACCGCCTCGAGGCGCTCAGCCGATCTACTGGGCGTCCGATCGCATACCACGTTCGGGAGGCCGTGGAGTGGCACCTCGACGAACTGGAATGGGCCTACGATGTTGCTGCCCGTGCCGAGGCGATCCGTGCTGGGGTGCGCGGGTCGCGGCCGTTGGATGACGTTGCTCGCGATCTAGGGTTCGACCCTGCCGAACTGCGCTCCGAGGCCACCGCGGAGCAACGCGACTAACCGCTGACAACACGCGTACCACGGCACGTGTCCGAGAACGCTTCTCCCGG
>CALKWS010000263.1 GCA_938004115.1 uncultured Ruaniaceae bacterium | reverse complement strand
GTCACCCTGTCGCCGGCCGCCTCGTCTGGTGGGGCCGGTGGCTCTGCCTCCGCGTCCGGGCGCGCGCCGCCGGTCTGCCGGGTATCGGTGGCAGTTCGGCCCTCCCGATAATCGGCAGGCTCAGGCCGGCGGGGTGAGCTCATGGGTCGATAGTAGGACCGTAGGGGTGGAAGGCGGCGAACTCAATCCACCCCGAGGGCGGCCAACCAGGCCTCGGGCAGGTAGGCATAGCCCACGAACGCGGCCACATCCAGCAGCGTGTGCGCGATCACCAGCGGCATCACCCGGCGCCGGCGCAGGTAGAACAGGGTGAAGACCACGCCCATCACGGCGTTACCCACGAACGGGCCCCAGCCCTGGTACAGGTGGTACCCGGCGCGCAGCAGGGCGGAGGTGAGGAGGATCGCCCCCACCCGCCACTGCAGTTCCTCCAGACGCTCCACCAGGTAGCCCACCACCAGCACCTCCTCCAGCAGACCGTTCTTCAGCGCGGCCAGGATGAGCACCGGGACGGTCCACCAGTGATCGGCCAGCGCGGAGGCCTGGACCGCCACCGTCACGCCCAGTGCGCGGCCGGCCACGTACAGGCCCAGCCCGGGAATGCCGATCAGCGCGCCCAGGCCCAACCCCCAGGCCATGTCGCGCCCCGGATTCCGCAGATCCAGCCCGATGCGGGCCACCGCGCTACGCCCACCGGCGCTGAGCAGGTACAGCGCCAGGGCCACCGGCACCAGGGCGAAGATCACCGACAACACCTGGTAGGTCAGATCCAGGTACGGCTGGGCGGACCGGGAGGGATTCAGCGTGGCGGTCTGCTCGCCCAAGGGGCCGCGGGTGAGGCGTTCGAGGATGTTGACCACCGCGTACACGGCCGAGCGGCCCAGGGACAGGCCCATCACGATCCAGATCTCGATGCCGATCCGGCGGCGGGCGGCCGGGGAGGTCATGGGGTGGTTTATAGCACCCGGGCAGGTGGTCACCGTCGTGTACCGGCGCCGCGGGCGTGCCACGATGGCCCGATGAAGTCACCGATCCCCGACTACCTGCGAGAAGTGCTGCACACCTGCGCCGGGGTGCAGGGGGGCGACGTCGCCGACTACATCGAGGAACTCAGCCTGATCCCGGCCGACCTGTTCGCGATCGCGGTGTGCACGGTGGACGGGCACCTGTACCACGTGGGGGACGTGGAGACGCCGTTCACGATGCAGTCGATCTCCAAACCGTTCACCTACGCCCTGGCGCTGCAGGACCAGGGGTTGGAGCGCGTGCTGGAGCGGGTGGACGTGGAGCCCAGCGGGGAGGCGTACAACGAGATCTCCCTGGAGCAGGAGTCCGGCCGGCCCCGCAACCCGATGATCAACGCCGGCGCCCTGGCCACGTACGGGCTGGTGGCCGGGGCGGATGCCGCGGACCGGCAGCGCCGGTTACTGGAGTTCTACAGCACGGTGGCCGGCCGGGACCTGGGCCTGAACGAGGAGGTGCTGAACGCGGAACTGCGGACCGCGTTCCGCAACCGGGCGATCGCCTACCTGCTGCGTAACGCCGAGATCATCGAGGGCGACCCGGGCGATGTGGTGGACGGCTACACCGCCCAGTGCTCGGTGTCGGTGACCGTGGACGACCTGGCCCGGATGGCCGCGACCCTGGCCAACGGTGGGGTGCACTTCACCACCGGGGAGCAGATCGTGGACCCGGACGCGGTGCGGCAGACGCTGAGTGTGATGCTCACCTGCGGGATGTACGACTCCGCCGGGGACTGGGTGACGTCGGTGGGCATCCCGGCCAAGAGCGGGGTGTCCGGCGGGATCATCGGTGTGCTGCCGGGGCAGGTCGGGATCGCGGTGTACTCCCCGCCGCTGGACCGGCACGGCAACAGCGTGCGCGGGGTGCGGGTGTTCGAGCAACTGTCCGCGGACATGGGGCTGCACATCATGTCCGGGCCGAAGACGACGTTCTCGGTGATCGCCGAGGCGTACCTGGCCGATATGCGCGACGGGTCCGGGGAGCAGGTGACGGTGTATGAGATCCAGGGAGACATCAAGTTCGCCGGCGCCGAGCGGATCGTGCGGGAGTTCACCGATCACGTCCCGGACGAGGACCGGGTGCTGCTCGACCTGTCCCGTGCCGGGGGGTTCGACGACGTCGCCCGCCGGCTGGTGATGGAGGTGATCCGCCGGCTGATGCTGCACGAACGCAAGACCGTCTACCTGGTGGACCCCGGGGCCTTCCTCGGCGACGGTCCGGACGTCTCCGGGCAGGACGAGGGTGAGCTGCGCCCGCGGAAGCTGCGCCGCGCCTCGGACCTGATCGTCGAACCCCTACCGGACGATGACCTGGCCACCCACGCCCGGTGAGGGGCCGCCCGGGTGACCGAACGACCCGGGGGACCTGCGCCAGCAGCGGCGGGCGTCGTCGTCGGCCGCTCCGGGGCGCGCAGGCCGCTCAGTGCGCCGCGCCACCCGGGACGACCCCGGCCAGGTCCCCGCTGACCAACCGCTGGACCACCCGGGTGAGCACCCGCAGCCCGGTGAGCAGGTCGGTATCGGCGGTGTACTCCCGCTCGCAGTGGGACACCCCGTCGGCGGACGGCACGAACAACATCACCGACGGGGTGATGCGGTTCAGCGGCACCGAGTCGTGCCCGGCCATGGTGCTCAGCACCATCGACTCCGCCCCCTCGTCACCGGCCGCCTTGCCGCCCAGGTCGACCGCCTCGGCGGGGAACCGTTGCACCGGCCGCACGTCGAAGTCGGCGGCGGTGACCTCCACGTTCCGATCCGCGGCCACCTGCTCCATCCGCTCCAGCAGC
>CALKWS010000262.1 GCA_938004115.1 uncultured Ruaniaceae bacterium | reverse complement strand
AGGTCCATCCGGCCGTCGCTGATCACCTGCAGCATGGCGTAGTCCTCGGCGATCTTCACCGGGTCGTTGGTGGTGATGAGCGTGGTGGCGGTGGACAGCAGGATGTTCTTGGTGGTGCCGGCGATGTAGCCGAGCATGGTGGTCGGTGAGGAGGCCACGAACGGGGGGTTGTGGTGCTCGCCGGTGGCGAATACGTCCAGGCCCGCCTGGTCGGCGTGCTGGGCGATCTTCAGGATGGCCCGCACCCGCTCAGTGTCGTTCGGGGTGTGCCCCGTGGTGGGGTCAGTGGTCACGTCACTGACGGTGAAGATGCCGAACTGCATGGTGGTCGCCTCTCACAAAAGTCGATGCATTTGCATGTACACCTGGCATAACGGGGCACCCCCTAGATCTATTCCACCGCCCGCCTCGTGGGGTGGCACACACCGCATCGGCCGCCCTCCGCGGGCGGCGGGCCATCCGAAGGGCCGACGACGACGCAGCCCGGGCGGGCAGGTGTGGGGCGGTGGGCGTGGCTCACCAAATCGCGGTCCGGCCGGTGGTGCGCGACGGTGGAGGGTCCAGATCGATCCCACCGAACCCAGGGAGGGCAGGACATGTCTTCGACCAGCCGCACCATCGCCGTCGTCGGTACCGGCGTGATCGGCGCCAGTTGGACCGCGTACTTCCTCGCCAGGGGCTTCCGCGTGGCGGCCACCGATCCGGCACCCGGCGCCGAGGACCGGCTGCGCGCCTGGGTGAACCAGTTCTGGCCCGCGCTGGAGCGACTCGGACTGGCCGAGGGCGCCACCCGGGAGAGCCTGCACTTCAGCGCCTCCGTCAGCGAGGCGGTGGGCGAGGCCGAGTTCGTCCAGGAGAACGGTCCGGAGCGGATGGACATCAAGCGCGAGATGCTCGCGCAGATCGACCGGGCGCTGCCGCCGGACGCGCTGATCGCCAGTTCCTCCTCCGGACTGCTGGTCTCGGACATGCAGGAGGGCATGCAGCACCCGGACCGCCTGGTGCTCGGGCACCCGTTCAACCCACCGCACCTGATCCCGCTGGTGGAGGTCCTGGGCGGGAAGTCCACCAGCGCCGCGAACGTGGACCGGGCAGTCCGCTTCTATGCCGAGATCGGCAAGAAGCCGATCCGGATCAACAAGGAGTTGCCAGGACACGTGGCCAACCGGCTGCAGGTAGCGCTGTGGCGCGAGGCGTTCCATCTGGTGCAGTCCGGGGCGGTCAGTGTGGCCGATATCGATACCGCCATCGCCCACGGCCCGGGGCTGCGCTGGGCGCTGCTCGGGCCGTTCCTGAACCTGCACGCATCGGGCGGTGACGGCGGGATCACCCACGTGTTGGAGCACATCGGCCCGGCCCAGCGGGAATGGGCCCGCACCCTGGGCGAATACCCGGAGACCGATGACTACATCCCGGTGATGGCCAAGGGCGTGCAGGAGGAACTCGAGGGGTATGACTGGGAGGAGATGCTGCGCCAGCGCGATGAACTCCTCCTGCAACTGCTCGCGGCGAAGGAGGAGCGCACCGAGTTGCCGTGATCGGCCCGGCGCCGGTCAGGAGCCCGATCAATCCCGGACGCGGCGCCAGGCGGTGTGACCGGCACCTCACCGGCGCGGGAATGGCCCGCCGCGCACTCCAGTTGTGCAAGAAGACATGTCCATGCGAATGCATAGAGGAGCCTGTCTTGACCAAGATCGCCATCGTGACCGGAAGCATCCGCCCGGGCCGGCAGAGCCTGACCGTGGCCAACTGGGTGAAGTCCATCGCCGACCAGCGCACCGATGCTGCGTTCGAGGTCGTGGACATCGCCGACTTCGACCTGCCGGTGTGGAACGAGCCGGCGCAGGCTGCGATCCGCCCGCCGGAGTCGGAGGTGGGGCAGCGCTGGTCGGCGAAGATGGCCGAGTTCGACGGCTATGTGTTCGTGGTCTCCGAGTACAACCACTCCATCAGCGGAGCGTTGAAGAACGCCTTGGACTACCTCAAGCCGGAACTGCAGAACAAGGCCGCAGGGTTCGTCTCCTACGGTGCCGCGAGCGGGGCTCGCGCGGTGGAGCACCTGCGCGCGATCCTGTCGGAGATGGAGGTGGCCCACGTGCGCAACTCCGTACTGATCTCCCTGTTCACCGACTTCAAGGACTTCACGGTGTTCGAGCCGACCCCGCCGGTGGTCGACTCGGTGATGCCGATGCTGGACCAGTTGGTGGTCTGGACCAGGGCGATGCAGACGGTTCGCACCGGCGACCTGGTGGGCGCCGACGCCTGAGCGACCCACCCAGCGGTGCAGACCGCCGCACCAGGGGCCGGTGACCGCATGGTCACCGGCCCTTGATGTTTGCGGACGGGACGACGGGAAGCCGGTGGCCGGTGTGGTTGTTAGACTCGCCGGACCAAGCACGGGGTGCCGTATCGAACGGCTGAGATCACACCCGCTGAACCTGATCTAGTTCGAACTAGCGAAGGGATGCGCCCGATGGGCGACTCCACGAACCCAGACCCGCAGCACTTCGCGGTCGGCGCCGGCACGGCGCTCTCCGCGATCCGCAGCGATAAGCCGCTGGTGCAGAACATCACCAATACCGTGGCCACGAACTTCACCGCCAACGCGCTGCTCGCCGTCGGGGCGGCACCGGCAATGGTGGACATCGCCGAGGAGTCCGGCATCTTCGCCGCGGGCGCCTCGGCGCTGCTGGTCAACCTCGGCACCCTGTCCCACCAACAGCGCAACGCCGCCCGGGTCGCCGTGACCGCGGCGGACCAGGCCGGTACGCCATGGGTGCTGGATCCGGTGGCGATCGGCACCTTGCCGTTCCGCACCGACTTCGCCACCGAACTCCTCACCTCCGGCCTGAGCGCGGTGCGCGGTAACGCCTCGGAGATCATGGCCCTGGCCGGGGCCGGCCGGGGTGGTCGGGGCGTGGACTCCACCGCCGAGCCGGCTACCGCCACCGGGGCCGCGCTGTCCGTGGCCCGGAAGTCACACACCATCGTGGCGGTCTCCGGGGCCGAGGATCTCATCACCGACGGGCAGATGACCGTGCACGTGCGCGGGGGGCACCCGCTGCTCACCCAGGTCACCGCCAGCGGATGCGCGCTGGGGTCCCTGATCGCCGCCGCCCTGGGCACCGAGGCCACCGGAGCGCTGGAAGCAGTCGTCGGCGCGCACATCATCTATGGCCTGGCCGCCGAGCACGCGGCGGCGCAGGCGGGTGGCCCGGGGACCTTCGTACCGGCATTCCTGGACGCCCTGGCCTCGGTGACCCCGGAGCAGGTGGTGACCGCGGCCCGGGTCCGCACCGCCCCGGTGGCCGACGCGGAGGGGCAGGCGTGACCTACGGGATCTACCTCGTCACCGACCCGCACCTGTGCGCCGAGCGCGGGGTGAGCGCCACGGTCGCCGACGCTGTGAGCGGCGGGGTGAGCACGGTGCAACTGCGCGACAAGCACGCCGGCCTCGATCAGCACCTGCGCGACCTCACCGACCTGGCCGAGGTGATCGCCGGGCGGGCGCGCTTGCTGGTCAACGACCGCGTCGACGTCGTCCGCTCCGCCCGAGAGCGTGGCCTACCGGTGGACGGCGTGCACCTGGG
>CALKWS010000261.1 GCA_938004115.1 uncultured Ruaniaceae bacterium | reverse complement strand
CCGAGTCGGTGGACGACCTGAACCTGCACGTGGGGTCGTTGGCCACCGCAGTGGTGAAGTCCACCACCGTGATCATCGAATCCCCCCGGGAGCAATCATGAACCGCATGGTGCTCATCGGCGGCATCCTCCTGAGCGCCCTCAGCCTGGCGGCGTGCGGCGGAGGCGAGGCGGACCAGCCGCAGCCCGCAGACCCTGCCGGCACGGACGCGCCGGGGGCCGACCGGGGCGGCGAGACGGTCGACGACGATGCAGCCGCCGGCGACCAACTCGCCGGTGACTTGACGGTGTTCGCGGCAGCGTCGCTGAACATCGTGTTCACCGACCTCGCCGAGGTGTTCACCGAGCAGCACCCCGGCGCCCGGGTCACGTTCTCCTTCGCTGGATCCGCCGACCTCGTGGCCCAACTCGATGCCGGCGCACCGGCCGACGTCCTGGCGACCGCCGATGAGGCCACTATGGCCGGCGCGATCGAGGCCGGCACCATCGACGCCGAACCGGTGATCTTCGCCGAGAACGTCCTCACCCTCATCACCCCAGCGGACAATCCGGGCGGAGTGACCGGGCTGGATGAGAGCCTGCTGGGGACGGACCTGGTGATCTGCGCACCGCAGGTGCCGTGCGGTGCGGCGACGATCGCGCTCGCCGATGCCATGGACGTCACGCTGCATCCGGCGAGCGAGGAGAACAACGTCACCGACGTGCTGGGCAAGGTCGTCTCCGGGCAGGCCGATGCGGGATTGGTGTACGCCACCGAGGCCCACTCGGCCGGGGAGGATGTGCAGGTCATCGAGGTCCCCGGGGCACAGGATGTGGTCAACCGCTATCCGATCGCGGTGACCGCTGGGACCGACCAGCCCGAGTTGGCCCAAGCGTGGGTGGAGTTCGTCACCGGTCCCCTCGCCCAGGAGGCCCTCACCGCGGCCGGCTTCCGCAGTCCATGACGGGCACCGACACACCACCGCCCCGCCGGCGCCCACGAGCACGCCCCGGTTCGGGGCGCAAGCAGCCGGTTCGCGCAGCAGAGGACTTCGCCGGCGGGTTGCCCCGCTGGATCCTGCTGCCCGCCGCCGCCGGTGTCGCGCTCATCGCCCTGCCGGTCCTGGGCATGCTGTGGCGGGTGCCCTGGGCACAGTTGCCGGAGTTGCTCACCTCCCCCTCCGCGCTGGCGGCGCTCGGGCTGAGCCTGCGCACCTCGCTGGCGGCCACCGCGGTGGCGGTGATCGTGGGGGTGCCCCTGGCGCTGGTGCTGGCCTGGACCCGCATCCGGGGTGTGCGGATCATCCGCACCATCGTGCTGCTGCCCCTGGTGCTGCCCCCGGTGGTCTCCGGCCTGGCGCTGCTGACCACCTTCGGGCGGCGCGGGCTGATCGGCCAGCATCTGACCGTGCTGGGGATCGACATCGCCTTCTCCACCACTGCGGTGGTGCTGGCCCAGGCGTTCGTGGCGATGCCGTTCCTGGTCATCTCCATCGAGGGCGCCGCGCGCACCGCCGGGCGGCGCCACGAGATCATCGCCGCCACCCTGGGCGCCCCGCCCACCACCGTGCTGCGCCGGGTGACCATCCCGTTGCTCGCCCCCGCCCTGGGCTCGGGCACCGCCCTGGCGTTCGCCCGTTGCCTGGGCGAGTTCGGCGCCACGCTCACCTTCGCCGGCTCCCTGCAGGGAGTCACCCGCACCCTGCCGCTGGAGATCTACCTGCAACGGGAGACCGACCCCGATGCGGCGATCGCGCTGTCCCTCATCCTGATCGTGCTCGCCGCGATACTGGTGCTGACCACCCAGCGCTCCGGACAACGCTTCCGCGGAAGCGCCCCCGAGGGACACGCCCTCCGGAGCCGCGAAGGTCGCCTGGAACGATGAGCGCCGCCCTGGATGTCCGCGCCGAGGTGGCCGAACGTGACGTGCGGGTACGGATCCGGGTGCCGCGCGGCCAGATCGTGGCGCTGTTGGGCCCGAACGGCGCCGGCAAGTCCACGGTGGTGGGCCTGGCCGCCGGCATCCTGCGGCCCAGCGGCGGGTCGGTGTGGATCGGTGACCAGCAGGTCGCGGGGTCCCGTTGGGTACCACCGCACCGGCGCCAGATCTCCCTGCTGGCCCAGGAGCCTCTGTTGCTGCCGCACCTGGACGTGCTGGCCAACGTCGCGTTCGGGCCGCGGGCGCTGGGGCGTGGCCGCGCGGCGGCGAACCGGATCGCGATGTCCCGCCTGGAAGAGATCGGCGCGGCCCACCTGGCCCGGCGTCGCCCGCGGAGCCTGTCCGGTGGCCAGCAGCAACGGGTAGCCCTGGCCCGGGCGCTCGCGCCGGACCCCGCGTTGATGCTGCTGGACGAGCCGCTGTCCGCCCTGGACGTGGACGCGGCCGCCGACCTTCGCCAGGTGCTGCGCACCTCGTTGCGCCAGGCGGGACGCACCGCGGTCGTGGTGACCCACGACCTGCTGGACGTGCTCGCCCTGGCGGACCTCGTCGTCGTCCTGGAAGGCGGGCGCGTGGTGGAACACGGACCCACCCTGCGGATCCTCACCCGCCCGCGCACGGCCTTCGCCGCCCGGTTCGCCGGGGTGAACCTGCTCAGCGGCACCCGCCTCGCCGGGGACGCGATCGCGGTGGGTGGCCGGATAGTGCTGCACGGGCTCAGCGACGGCCCCGGGCAGGAGGGGGAGAACTCGGCGGCCACGTTCAGTCCGCGGGCCGTGGCCGTGCACCGCATGCCGCCCGGCGGCAGCCCCCGTAACGCCATGGCGGTGCAGGTGGCGGGCATCGAGCGGCAGGGTGAGTTGGTGCGCGTCCGCGGCCGGACGGAGGCGGGCGCACAGTTGGCGGCGGACATCACCCCCGCCTCCGTGGCCGGTCTGGGACTGCACGTAGGACAGCGGGTGACGTTCGTGATCAAGGCGGCCGAGGTCAGCATCTACCCGGCGTGAGGGCTCACAGGTTCCAGAGCG
>CALKWS010000260.1 GCA_938004115.1 uncultured Ruaniaceae bacterium | reverse complement strand
ACGAACACCAGCGCGCGCTCGGGTTGCCCGGCGGCGCGGGCGGCCGTGATCGCCTCCAGCAGCAACGACGGTTGGTCGCCGATGAGTTCCAGCGCGCTTTCCAGCAGGTCCGCGGCCAAGCCGTGTTCGCCGCGGGCGGTGGCGATCAGGGCCCGGCCGCGCAGCGCCCACGCGGAGGGCTGATGGTTCACCGAGGAGCGATACCACTCCTCTGCCTCATCTTCTGCGCCGCGGGCGTGGGCGAGCACCGCCAAGTGATAGTCGCGCAGCCACCCTGGTGGCATCGCCGCGAGCGTCTCCTCCCAGAACGTCCCCGTCACATAGGACGCGGGTGGCTGCAATGGGTTGGCCGCGGCGAGCAGGTGCCGGGCGCGTTCGGGGTCCTGCACCAGCGCCGCCCACAGGTCCTGGTCGGTCCCGAGCGAGTCGTGGCCGAACGGGGTTCCGCCGTCGTCGGCCGCCCAGGGCTGCCCGCTGACCACCCGCACCCGCGCTTCCAGGGCGCCCCATCCGCTACCGGTGTGCAGCCGCTGGGCTGGCGGGGCGTCCGCGAAGGTGCGGGCCCGGGTGAGGACCTGCTCCAGACCGGCGTGGCCGGTCAGTTCCCGGATGCGGTCCTCGGTATGAGCGACGGCGACCTGCCAGTCGGTGCTGTGCGCCTGACCGGGGTCGGCGGCCACGTCCCCGTAGACCTCCACCCAGTCCCAGGAGGCGCCGGCGGGCATCATCACGTGTTCGAACTGGGTGGCCAGCAACCCGGCCTGGATCTCCAGGTAGCCGCGGTCCTGGCCCGGGGAGAGCCATTCCTGCCAGCGCTGCCCGCCCGGACCGCTGCCCCACAGGAACAGTTTGCGCCCGATCAACCGGCGGGTGGAGGCCTGCGCCAGGCCGTGGCCGGTGCCGTCCACGGCGGCGATCCAGGGCTGGGCGTTGACGCTGACGTCGTAGAAGTAGTCGGCGGCGTCGGGGCTGCGGGTGGACCAGGTGCGGTCCACTCCCTGGTGCACCGGCACGGGCACCACGCGCACGGCCCCGTCGTAGGAGGTGGCGTACGCCCGGTCGGCCGGGGCGAGCACGCGCACGTCGCCCGCCTCCGGTACGGCGGCGTTGGACCACCAGTACATCGGAACCTCATGGGCGTTGGGGTTCTGGATCCGGATGTACACGTGCAGCGCCCGTGCGCCCTCTGGCAACCAGGCGTCGACCTGGAAGATCACCTGGCGCAACCGGTCGAACTCCCACATCCGCAGCATCTGCACCCCGCCTGGGCCCGGCAGGGTGGCCGTGTGCAGCGGGGCCATGGTGTGGGCGGCATGGCCCTTGGTGCCGATGTTCCACTCCACTCCCCCGGCGAACCAGGCGTTGCGCAGCGCCAGGTTCGCCGGTTGCAGCACCGCGTTGGCGTGCAGCAGCTCCCGGCCGGAGGCGTGATCGACCAGGGACCACAGCCGCCCGCCCAGGGTCGGGGTGAACGTGGCGCGCACGTGTGTGTTCTCGAGCACCACGGTGGGTAGCGTGAGCGGGCGCCGGTCGCGGTTGTAGGCGTTCTGCAGCAGGTAGGGGTGCATGGACCGGGGCCGGCCGAACCCGGCGCCGTGCTGGATCTCCCGGGGGACCTCGTCGCTGAGTTCGAAGGGGTTCTCCAGCAGCCGGTGCGGCACCGGGAGCGGGTCATCCGGCCCCAGCGGCGCCCCGGGCAGGGTCA
Source organism: uncultured Ruaniaceae bacterium (assembly GCA_938004115.1). Taxonomy (GTDB): domain Bacteria; phylum Actinomycetota; class Actinomycetes; order Actinomycetales; family Beutenbergiaceae; genus CALKWS01. The sequence continues at coordinate 1,184 of CALKWS010000260.1, read as the reverse complement.
GTTCATCCAGGTGCACACGCGTCACGGCCACTCCATCGTCGGTGATCGGTTGTTCCGCCAGTGATCGGATCCTATTCGAGCAGGCGGTGGCGGCCCCCACACGCTCTGCCCGGGTCAGTCCGTCCGTCGCCGTCAGTCGCGTGCGTGGCTCAGCCGGCCAGGAACGCCCCTACGCGGTCCTTGGGGCGGCCGATGATGGCCTCGCCGTCGCGCACCAGCACCGGTCGTTGCATCAGCCGCGGGTGCTCGGCGAGCACATCGGCCACCTGCTCGGCGGTGGTCACGTCCTCCTCCGCCAGGCCCAACTCCTTGAAGTACGCGTCCTTGCGCACCAGGTCCGCCGGCGGGTCCTGCAGGATCTGCAGCAGCCCGAGCACCTGGTCACGGTCCAGGGGTTCCTTGAGGTACTGCACCACCTCGGCTTCGGTGCCGTGGGCCTCGGCCTCGGCCAGTGCGTGCCTGGAAGTGGAGCAGCGGGGGTTGTGGTAGATCGTCACCGTTGCCATGGCTCGACTGTACGACGACGGCGACCCGGGGTGTCGCGGGGGGCGGTTTCCGCCGGGGTACCAGGCCCCGGGTTCCAACCGGCGCCGGTGCGAGGAAGTCCGGCGCGGGCCGAATCAGACCAGCGCCGGTGCGGGTGGGGCGGGTGCGGGTTTGCAGACCTGCCGCCACATCGTGGGGTCGGGTGCCGTACGCGCCGATTGCTCCCGCCCGGCCATGCGTTCACACAACGTGATCGCATCGCTGAGCAGTTCGCGCAGCATGGCGTGCGGTTCCTCGATGCATGCGGCGGAGATGCCCACCGTGGCCACTTCCATCACCGCTGAACCGGGATGGCGCCGGCCGGGGCCACCGCATTCGTCGATGAAGTCCTGGGCCCACTTGCGCACCAGGGGCACCTGGGCGAAGGCGCGTTCGCTGGCCGGGTGCAACGTGACCCGGTCCTGGCCGGCGCGTTCGGCGCGGCGCGCCTCGCAGTTCAGGATGCCGACGGCGAGCGCCCGCTGATGGTGTTCGGCCACCACGGGTAGGGCGCGGGTGGCGGCAAGGAGCGTCAACTCATCGTTCCAGTGCTCATCGGTGCTGGTCAGCCCGATCACCGCCGGAACCAGGATGGCCAACCGGGGCCGGTGGGCATTGGGGGTCAGGTCGTTGACCAGCCGGGCCAGGTGCGCAAGCAG
>CALKWS010000259.1 GCA_938004115.1 uncultured Ruaniaceae bacterium | reverse complement strand
GGACGCCCACTCATAGGGACGGCGCGGGCATGAGCATCCGCGAGGCCCACGCCCAGGCCGTGCGGTACCCCAGCCGTTCATAGGTGCGCCGGGCCGCGGGATTATCGGAGTACATACTCAGGGCGCAGACGTCGCGGTCGGCCAACCCGATGCGGGTCAACCCGGCGGTGACCGCCGCCCCCAGGCCCTTGCGGCGATGGTCGGTGTGCACCACGATCCCGGCCAGGTAGGGCACCCCGGAGGGCAGGCGCTGCATGGCACCCGCGGCGATGAGGCCGCCGGTGCGATCTCGCAGTCCCAGCCAGACCTCGCTCAGGCCCGTGCCGGGATCGCCCTCGGCGGTGGGGGAGTGCGCCTGGGACAACTGCTCGATCTCCTCGGCATCGGCGCTGTCATCCAGCTCCACCAGGGCATCCTCGGCGCGTTGGCGCGGTGGCTGGTCACGGGTCCACATCCATTCCCAGTCCCCGCCGGCCGCCACCGACAACTGGCGCTCGAGGGCCCCCAGGTACGGTCGGGGCACCGTGACGCCCATGCCTTCGGTGTCTGCGAGCCGCCACGTGCTGCCGATCAGGGCCAGTGTCCGTTCCACGGCCGCCTCGGGATCGGCGGCCCTCGGGAGAGGGATGACAACCAGGTTCCTCCCGCGCCGGCCGCGGCGGAACACGACCAGCGCATCCTCGGTCCGCCACATCTGCCGGGGCGGATCGCTGGGGAGCGCCCACCGCACCCACGGGTCGTCGCCCGTGATGGCCCGTGCCTCGGCGTGGGTCGTCACGGGATGGAGGACGGCGCGGTCGAGCACGTGACCCATTGTGCACCGGTGCGCGACCTGCCGTGGTCCAGCCGGTGGGAGTCCCGGCGCGGTTCAGCCGGTGGGAGTCCCGGGGCGGTTCAGCGGTGAAAGTCCCGGCGTGGTCCAGCCGGTGGGAGGCCCGGGCGGCTCAGCCGGTAACCAGGTCCCGGCGGCGATAGGCCGCGAGTGCGCCGAGGGCCGCCACGATCGCCGCCCCGCCCATGATCGCCAAGGGGGTGATGACGCTCTCCTCGGCCGGATGGAACGCCGGGTGCTCCAGGGCGGAGATGTTCAGTGACCATGCGGGCAGGTCGAGGATCGGGCCGAAGATCGTGATGAGGATGGAGGCCACGAACCAGAGCCACAGCAAGGGCAGGAGCCGCTGGTCGAGGCCGTAGCACAACGCTGCGACCGCGCCGAACAGCACCGGAACCACCACCATGTTCAGTGCGCTGAGGGTCAGCACACCGGTGTAGGAGGTGTCCTCGAGCACCGCGTCGGCGGCTGCGCCCATGCTCAGGCCCCCGGCCAGCATCGTCACCACGGCGATCAGCAGCGCGGTGAGCATCGCCCCGCCCATCCACCGCACCCGGCTGGTGGCGGTGGCCAGCACCACCTCGGCCCGGCCGGCTGACTCCTCGGCGCGCAGCCGCAGCACCGACAGGATCGTGGCGGCACCGGCGAGCATCGCCACGTACTGCATCATCGCGGCGAAGAAGGAATCGGTCAGCGCCGTGGGGTCGGCTCCGATGTACTGGATCATCTCCGGGCTCTCCTCCAGGAACACCGCGAGTTGGTCGGCCAGCGACCCGAACGCCACGCCGAGTGCCACCGTGGCTACCGTCCAGGTGATCAGCGAGCCGCGCTGCAACCGCAGGTGCAGCCCCAGGGGGCCGGACAGGAATCGCCCGGCGGTGGCGCGTCCGGCCCGCGGCGGGACCAACCCGGCCCCCAGGTCCCGGCGAGTCGCCAGCGCGGAGGTGATCGCCGTCAGCGCCAGGACGGCCGGCACGTACAACAGCAGCGGCCACCAGCGCAGGTCCACGTAGGCACGGGTCTGGAACACCCAGGCCATCGGGGAGGCCCAGGACAGGGCACTGCCGCCCTGTTCGGCGATGTCGCCGATCACCCGGATCATGAAGATCACCCCCAGGCCCACCATGCCCAGCCCGATGGCGGTGCGGGCGTGGGAGACCACCTGGGCACAGGCCGCGGCCAGTGCGGCGAAGGTGAGGCCGGTGAGGAGGATGCCGGCGCCGATCGCGATCGAGTCGGCCGCGGGCAAGCCGGAGCCGACGAGGACGGCGGCGGTGAGCGCGCCGATGATGGCGTTGCTGACCACCGCCACCACCATCGCGGCGGTGCCGGCGGCGCGGCGCCCGGTCACCCCGGCCCGGAGGAGTTCGGCGCGTCCGGTCTCCTCCTCGGCCCGGGTGTGGCGCACCGCGCCCAGGATGTTCATCACCGCCAGGGCGATGAGCAGGCTCATCAGCAGTTCGTTGACCACCATCGGCCCCAGGGTGTAATCCTCCAGGCCGTAGCCCGGCCCGCCGAAGATCACCCCGGTGGGCGTGCGCATCAGCGCGGCGCGCGCGGCACGATCGGCCTCGGAGGTGAAGACCTGGTCCAGGGCCGGTACGGTCGCGGCGGTGGTCCCCGTCAGCGCCAGGGCCCAGATCGTCAGGCGCAGCCGATCCCGCCGCAGTGCGAAGCGGGTCAGCGTGCCGGTGCCGGCGAAGGAGTTCATACCGTGGCTCCCTCCGGGCGGTGGGAGATGTCCTCGCCGTAATGGCGCATGAACAACTCCTCCAGCGACGGCGGGTTGCTCACCAGGGAACGCACGCCCAGGGCGGCCACCTCGCGCATCACCGGATCCCACTGGTCGTGATCGACCTGGAAGGTGATCCGCTCCCCATCCTGGGTGAGCCCGTGCACGCCCTTCCGGTGCGCCAGGGGGCTCGCATCGCCGTCGACCTCCATCACCACCGTGGAGCGGGTGAGCTGCCGTAGATCGGCCAGGGTGCCGGACTCCACCGCCCGGCCGCGCCGGATGATGGTGACGGTGTCGCAGAGTTTCTCCACCTCGGCCAGGATGTGACTGGACAACAGCACCGAGGTGCCGCGGTCGCGGGCCTCGCGGACGCACTCGGTGAACACCGACTCCATCAGCGGGTCCAGGCCCGAGGTGGGCTCATCGAGCACCAGCAGATCGACGTCCGCGGCCAGGGCGGACACGAGTGCCACCTTCTGCCGGTTCCCCTTGGAGTAGGTGCGCGCCTTCTTGGTCGGGTCCAGCTCGAAGCGTTCGATCAGTTCGTCCTTGCGCCGCTCGTCGACGGTGTCCCGGAGGCGGTTCAGCAGGTCGATCGCCTCCCCGCCGGTCAGGTTCGGCCACAGCGCTACGTCGCCGGGGACATACGCCAGCCGCCGGTGTGCCTCGACGGCGTCACGCCATGGGTCCATGCCGAGTACCGTGGCGCTCCCGGCGTCAGCGCGCAGCAGGCCGAGGAGTACCCGGATGGTGGTGGACTTACCGGCCCCGTTGGGGCCGAGGAATCCGGTGATCTGTCCCTCGGCGACCTCGAGGTCGAGTTGGTCCAGGGCCTTCACCGAGCCGAAGGACTTGTCCACGGCTCGCATCTGGATCGGTGGGGTGCTCATCGGGGCTCCTTGTCGCGGTCGGCGGGGTTGGGGTCGGTAGAGGCAGGGTCGGTGGCGACAGGGTCGGCGGGGTCGGGATCGGTGGCAGCACGGTCGTTCGGCTGTGTCTGGTCGCTAGCAGGAGGGTCGGTAGCGGCAGGGTCGGGGCCGGGATCGGTGGCAGGCGTGCCCGCGACGTGGTCCAGGTAGGTCTGTAGTACCGAGTCGTCGGTGAACAGCCCGTGGGTGTACAACTCCAGGGCCGGCAGCATGAACTCCTGGCTCCAGCGCTGCATCAGCTGCGCCCAATCGGCGCCGGGTCCGGGCTGTTCCAGCGACATCATCAGCATCATCGAACCGATGGCGGTGTTGGCCAGGAACCTGGCGCGGGCGGGTGGATCGACGCTCTCCCGGATGGTCCCCTGGCGCACGCCCTCGGCGATGTACCCCTCCGCGTCGGCGGCCATCATCTCGAACAGGTGCCCGGCCAGCGGCCCGCCGCGGGAGAAGGACTGCATGACGTAGCCCAGCAGCCACGCGTACTCGTCCATGACGGCCAACTGGCTCAGCAACGTGCTGGCGGCCCGGGGGCCCACGGACTCTTGCTTGGCTTGCCCGATCAGGGCCGTGACGTGCTCATCGCACACGGCGCGCAACTTGTCCTTGGACCCGAAGTGATGGATCACCAGGCCGGGGGAGACCGCCGCCTCGGTGGCGATGGTGCGCACAGACGCATCGAAACCCTGCGCTCCGAACACCGCGATGGCGGCATCCCGGATCCGGGCCCGCGTGGTGAGGTCCGACGGCGTGCGGGACGGGCCTGGCTCCCCGGATGCCCTTGACGTTGAACGCATGTTTACAAGATTAACCACATGTTCAATCATGGCAAGGGGAAATCGGGTCGGCGAGTGCCGAGCACGTGGGCGCGGGGTCCGCCGCGATGCCCTTACCGGGCCCGGGGGAGTGCGACGAGCGCTGGCGCCGGGCCTGCCAGCCGTCGTCCTGGCTGCGGCTCGCCGTCGGGGCGGATCGCCGGCGTCGTCAGGTCGCTGCGCGGCGAGGGGTCAAGGCTGCTGGGAGTGTCCCGGTGCGGGTCGGCCGGCGGCCGGCTGGTCCGCGGGGGTGCGCTCTGCGGCCGGTTGGCCGGGGGTGCGTTCCGGGGCGCGGTGCTCGAGGCCGGACCGCACGGACGCGGGCCGAGCCTGATCGGGCCCGGCCGGGTGCGGCGTCGCCGGCGCGGCGGCGCCCGTCGCGGGTTGCGGGCGAAGACGGAACCTGCCCGTCGCCACGATCACCGCCAGCAGCAGCGCCGGCACGATCCACCCCGACCAGCCGAGGATGGTGGCGTGCACGGTGTCCACCTCCTGCCCGGCGCGGGAGAACAACAGGAACGAACCGGCTGCGGCGTTGAGCGCGCCATGGGCCAGGGCGGCCGGCCAGACCGAGTCGCTGCGGAGCCGCAGCCACCCGAAGATCCCGCCCAGCACGATGCACATCCCGGTCATCATCGCCACGCCGAGCCACCCCGGTGCCGTGGGGTAGTTGTACCCGAGCAGCACCACCGGAGCGTGCCACACGCCCCAGATCACACCGGAGACGACGATCGCGCCGACCGGACCCAAGGGCATGAGCTTGGGCAGCAGCCATCCGCGCCACCCCAGCTCCTCACCCAGCGCCGGGATGAGGTTGACGAACGCCCCGATGGGAATGCTGACCAGCTGCAGAGCCACCACCACCTGCAGCGGGACGCCCAGATCGGGCGCGCCCTGGGAACGGAGCAACTCGGCGAAGCCGGACAGGTTGGCGAAGTCCGCCGGGTAGACCCCCAGCCAGGCGCCGATGGGCAGGGCCACCAGGACCAGCGCCACCGGCACCACCAGCCCCAGCGCGAGGTAGCCGACGAACCGTCCGGCGCGTCCCAGCGGCCAGATGCCCAGCGCCCGGAGTCGGCGTTCGGGCCGCTCCACGAAGCACACCACGATCACGGCAGCGATCGCCGGGGTGCACATCATCGCCATCGCGATCAGGCCGAACTGCGGATGCGCCAGCCCCCCGCCGAGCCAGAGCGGCAAGGCCACCAGCCACGCCAGCGCGTAGGCGAGGACGACGAAGATCGCGACGGCGCGAAACGAACGGCCCATGGGTCCCCTCCGGCGACGGTGCGGTACGGGTCTCCATCTTAGCGCCGCGGCCCGGCCGACCGCCGGCTGCCGCCCGTGTGGAAAGTTCGGCGTGCCGAACTTTATAGTGAGGGGCGTGATAGATCGTGCCGGACGTCGCTTCCGCCTCGCGGTGTGGGCGATGGCCTGCGCTGGGTTGCTCCTCGCCGGCTGTGCCTCGAGCAACGCCGAGGAGGACGGCGCCGGCCCCTCCGATGAACGCCCCCTGGTACTGACCACGTTCACGGTCGTGGCCGATATCGCCCAGCACGTGGCCGGGGACCACCTGCGCGTGGAGTCGATCATCCCGATCGGGGCGGAGGTGCACTCCTACGAACCCACTCCCGGGGATCTACGCACCGCGACCGAGGCGCAGTTGGTGCTGGACAACGGCCTCGGGCTGGAACTGTGGTTCGAGCAGTTCATCGCCGACGTCGAGGCACCCCGCGTGGTGGTCACCGAGGGCGTGGAGCCCATCGACATCGCCTCCGACGCCTACGCCGGCCGCCCCAACCCGCACGCGTGGATGTCCCCCCGCAACGTCCAGATCTACGTGGACAACATCGCCGAGGCGTTCAGCGACCTCGACCCCGACCACGCACCGGACTACGCGCAGAATGCCGCCGCGTACAACGACGAACTGGACCAGGTCCATACCGAACTGGTGGATCATCTGGACCAGTTGCCCGACCACCAGCGCGCGCTGGTCACCTGTGAGGGGGCCTTCAGCTACCTGGCCCGCGACGCCGGGCTGACCGAACAGTACCTGTGGCCGGTGAACGCCGAGTCCGAGGCCACGCCGCAACGGATCGCCCGCACCATCGCCTTCGTCGAGGAGCACCAGGTGCCCGCGGTGTTCTGCGAGTCCACCGTGTCCGACGCCGCGATGCAGCAGGTGGTCGAAGCCACCGACGCCGAGTTCGGTGGCGTGCTGTACGTGGACTCCCTCACCGGTGAGGACGGGCCGGTCCCCACCTACCTGGACCTGATCCGCCACGACGTGGACACGATCATGGCCGCCTTGGGCGGTTCGGGTGCCTAGGCGGCCGGTCATGCACAGCGGGACGGACGACGGCGGGGACCGGCAGGGCGAGCACGCCCGGCTGCGTAGTACCCCGGTGATCGAGGTGAGCGGGGCCACCGTGCGCTACGGCGCGGTGCGTGCGCTGCAGGACGCGACGGTCAGCGTGGGGCCTGGCCGGGTGTGCGGGCTGGTGGGGGTGAACGGGTCCGGTAAGTCCACGCTGATGAAGGTCATCCTCGGGCTGGTGCGCCCTACCCCGGGTCACGTCCTGATCAACGGTGCTCCGCCGTCGTCGGCCCGCCGGCGCGGGCAGGTGGCCTACGTCCCGCAGCGCGAGGACGTGGACTGGGCCTTCCCGGTGTCGGTGCGCGATGTGGTGGACACCGGCCGGTACGCCCACCTGGGGACCACCCGCCGATTGCGCCGTGCGGACCGTGCCATCGTCGCCGAGGCCCTGGACCGGGTGGAACTGACCCACCTGGCCGGACGGCAGATCGGCCAGTTGTCCGGGGGGCAGCGCAAACGCGCGTTCGTGGCGCGCGCGATCGCCCAGCAGGCGCCGGTGCTGTTGCTGGACGAACCGTTCGCCGGGGTCGACGAGCCCTCCCAGCGGACCATCACCCGGCTACTGCGCGAACTCGCCGGACAGGGAGCCACCATCGTGCTGGCCACCCACGACCTCGCCGGTCTTCCCGAGGTTGCCGATGAAGCGGTGCTGTTGGCCGGGACGGTGCTGGCGCACGACGAGCCCGCCGAGGTGCTCCGCCCGGAGAACCTCGCGCGCGCCTTCGGCCTGGAAGGGCCGGCGGCATGATCGAATCCCTCCTGGAGCCCCTGGCCTATCCGTTCATGGTCCGGGCGCTGGTGGCCGCGCTGATCGCCGGGGTGGTGTGCGCGTTACTGTCCTGCTGGCTGGTGCTGGTGGGCTGGTCGCTGATGGGCGATGCCGTCTCCCACGCGGTGCTGCCCGGGGTGGTGCTGGCCTACATCGCCGGTGCGCCCTTCGCGATCGGCGCACTGATCTTCGGGTTCGGCGCCGTCGCACTGATCGGGGCGGTGCGAGAGACCACCAGGATCAAGGAGGACGCGGCCATCGGCATCGTGTTCACCACCCTGTTCGCGCTCGGGCTGGTGCTGATCTCCGTCACTCCCAGCCAGGTGGATCTGCACCACATCGTGTTCGGCAACCTGCTGGGGGTCTCCCGCGTCGATCTGCTGCAGATCGTGGCGCTCGGCGCGCTGGTGCTCGTGGTGCTGCTGGTCAAGCGTCGCGACCTGACCCTGTACGCCTTCGACCCCACCCACGCGTTCGCGATCGGCCTCAACCCCCGGGTGCTGGGAGCGCTGCTGCTGGGTCTGATGGCCGTCACCGCGGTGGTGGCACTGCAGGCGGTGGGGGTGATCCTGGTGGTGGCGATGCTCATCATCCCCGGGGCGACGGCGTACCTGCTCACCGACCGGATGCCGAGGATGCTGGTGATCGCTCCGGTGATCGCGGTGGTCTGTGCCCTCGGCGGGGTCTACGCGAGTTTCTATGCCGATGTGGCCACCGGCGGGGCGATCGTGCTGGCGCAGGGCGCGGCGTTCGTGCTCGCCTACCTGTTCAGCCCGCGGCACGGGTTGATCAGCCGGCTGCGACCCGCCTGAGCGAGCCGCACGGAATGGCG
>CALKWS010000258.1 GCA_938004115.1 uncultured Ruaniaceae bacterium | reverse complement strand
GCCCGGCCCCCGAGGCCGAGCGGGTGGTCGATGCGAGCGGGGTGCTGGTGCCGGGCTATGTCGACATCCATTGCCACGGCGGTGGCGGGGCGGCCTTCGCCGACGGTGCGAAGGCCGCGCGCACCGCGCTGGCCTACCACCGCCGCCATGGCACCACCCGGTCGGTGCTGTCGTTGGTGACCGCCGGCATCGAGGAGCTGACCGGCCAGGTGCGCGCGCTGGCGCAGTTCTGCACCGCCGAGCCGCTGGTGCTGGGTATCCACCTGGAGGGGCCGTTCCTGAGCCCGGACCACCGCGGCGCGCACGATGAGTCGTTGCTCACCTCGCCCGAGCCCGCCGATGTGGACGCGCTCGTGGCCGCCGCCCAGGGGCATCTGGCGCAGGTGACCATCGCACCCGAACTGCCCGGCGCCCGTGCCGCTATCGAGCGGTTCCGCCGCGCCGGGGTGCGGGTGGCAGTAGGGCACAGCGCCGTGGACTACGAGCAGGCCGGCGCCGCGTTCGACGCCGGTGCCTCGATCCTGACCCACGCCTTCAACGCGATGCAGCCCATCCACCACCGCGCACCCGGGCCGGTGCTCGCGGCGGTGGAGCACCCGGACGTCACCTGTGAGGTGATCAACGACGGCGTGCACGTCCATCCGCGGGTGGTGCGGTTGTTGCACGACCTGGCCGGGCAGAACGTCGCCTACGTCACCGACGCGATGGCCGCCGCCGGCGGCCCCGACGGTGCCTACGAACTCGGCGGACTCGCGGTCACGGTGACCGACGGCGTCCCGCGCCTGGACGAGACCGGCTCGATCGCAGGATCTACCCTGACCATGGACGCCGCGGTCCGCCAGGCGGTGCAGATCGGCATCCCGCTGCCCGATGCGGTCACCGCCGCGACCATCACCCCGGCCCGCGCGCTGGGACTGGCGCACCGCTTCGGTGCCCTGGCCCCGGGCTACGCCGCCGACGCGGTGCTGCTGGACCCCGAGCTGGGCGTGGAGCAGGTGTGGGCCGACGGGCAGGTTGTCCACGAGGCCTGAGGTGCACGGCCCGGAGTCGGGCTCGGCGCGGTCTGGTGCTACCAGGTGTTGGTGATCCGTAACGCGGCCAGTTGGCTGTACGGGTAATCGATCCGCAGATCCTCGGCCTCCTGGAGGAACCCGCGCGGGGCGGCCACCAGGATCACGCTGTCCATGCTGCGACCCACGACCGAGGTACCCAGGAGCGACTCCACCTCCTCGGTGGACAGGGTCACGTTGCGGTAGTGCTCATCGCTGGTGTCCGGGTCCAGTCGCACCTGGTAGCCCGGGACCCAGGAGCCGTGCCCCAGGGAGAACGTCACCCGGTCCCCGTCCTCCACACGCGTTCCCAGCCCGTCGCGGATCACCCGGGTCTGCACCTCCTGGGGAGCCGGCAGGCCCTCTGGGATCGACACCTCGAACACTCCCTCGGCCTCGGTGACCGTCAGGTGGTCCACGGCGGGGCCGTCGAAGTCCGCCGGTCGCCCGGACAGCCACACGCCACCTGCGGTGGCGGCCATGGCGAGGACCGCCAGCGCCGCGAGAACCAGCAGCAGGGGCCGGCGCCGTGAGCGTGCCCGGCCCGGCGGGTGCCCCGGGGCTGGCCCTGCCTGTCCGGTGGGCGCAGGCCCGGGCGGTGTGGTGGCTTGCCCGAACGGGGGCGTGCCCGCGGTCGCTGCGGCACCCGGCGGCGGTACGGCCGGCACACCGGGAGGCGGTGCAGGCGCAGGCATGGGGGTACCCTCGGCCCCGGCCGGGGCACCAGGCGGCGGTGCCGGCACCTGCGTAGCCACGGAACCGGCGAGTGTCGGGGCAGCGGGCCGGGAGTCGGCCGATGGGATCGACGGAGCACTGACCGCCGCGAGCGGTGGGGCGACCGGTGGCGGTAGGGGCGCGCGGTCGACCGGGCTGGGTGGCGGCGCCGGCGCGGCCGGCGGTTCCGCCCCGTGCTGGTCGAACGTGCCGGAGGGCAGCACCGTGGAGTGGCCCGGTGGCAGGCTCACCACATGCGCGGGATTGGGCGGCGGGGGCTGGGCGGCCGGATCCGGCGGCCTGCTGGCCGGTTCGTGTCCCCGGGGCAGGTCCAACGGCGTGACGTCGTACCCGAGTTCGCGCTGGATGTCCCGCAACGCCTGGCCGAACTCGTAGGCACTGGAGTAGCGGGCCGAACGGTCGAAGGACATCGCCCGGCGCAACACCGCCTCCAGGGAGGCCGGCACGTCGGTGCGCCGCATCGCACCGACGAAGCCGCTCTGGATCCGTCCCGTCAGGTGCGAGGCCCCGTTGGGCCCGCCCGGGATCTCGTGCGGTGAGCGGCCCTCCAGCAACGAGTACAGCGTGGCCGCCAGGGAGTAGCGGTCCGAGCGGGTGTCGGAGATCGGCGGATCCCCGAGGGTTTCCGGGGCGGCCCATGGCAGGCTCAACCCGATCGCGGCATCGGAGTCGGTACCGAGGTCGTCCGGGTACACCTGCGCCCGGGCTCTGGTGGCCTCGGGAAATTCCTCATCGATCGTGGAGATCCCGAAATCGGACAGCACCGGAACGCCGTACTCGGTGAGCAGGATGTTGGCTGGTTTGATGTCCCGGTGCACGATTCCCGCGCGGTGGGCGGCCTCCAGGGCGCCGCTGATGCGTACACCGATCTTCAACACGTCCTGGACCGACATCGGATAGTCGCGATAGGTCGCCCCGAGCGAACCGCCGGAGCAGTACTCCATCACCAGGTAGGGCTCGCCCTCCTCGTCGACGTCGGCGTCGTAGATGGAGGCGATGTTGATGTGGTTGGACAACCGGGCCATCAGGTTGGCCTCGGCGGCGAACTGCCGCCGCATGGCGTCGGTCAACGCCTCGGTGCGCAGTACCTTGATCGCCACCTGCCGACGCGGCATCTGCTGGGTATAGAGGAACACGTCGGAGAACCCGCCACGACCGATCGTGCGCACGTACTCGTACCCGTCGATCTCGGGGGCGCCCTGCTGCGACTTCGGCACCAGCGTGACCTTGACTCCCATCATCGGTCCCGGCGTCCTACCCTGGTCACCCAGGACAGGACCTGCCCTGACCTCAGTACACGAACCTGACTAATCGATCATAGGGGTGCCGATGCGACCGGTGCGGTGGGTGATGGGCCTCGCCCTGTTCGTGCTCGTGGCATGCTCCCCGGCTGCCCCGGTGGCGGTGCCCGAACCCACCCAGGCGCCCGAGGCGCAGGTGCAGGCCCACGCGACCACCTTCGAGACGATGCTGCGGGAGATGTATGACCACTTCCTGACCACCGGGACCAGCGACACCCAGTACATCTCCGCGCGCGCCACGCCCGCCCAAGCGGCCGCGGAACTGCGTGAGGCGATCGGTCTGGGCGACCAGGCCCACCGGTTCGTCCTGGCCACCAGCACCGAACTGGCCCGCAAAGCGGCAGCCACCACCAGCCACGGCCGGGTCACCGAGGTAGACATCAAGGTGCAACAGACCGATGTCCTGGGTGCACGCGACGGCGAACTCATCGTGGCCACCACCGTGATGCACCGGGCCACCAGCCGGCGCGGGCCGATCACCGAGCAGGCCGTGACCTACGCGGTGGGATGGCGCGGTGAGGAACTGACCAGCGTGGGTGAGGTGGTCAGCAGCGGCTCGATGCGCGGTACCGATACCGGCTCGGGGCTGAGTTCGCCGCTGGGAGCGGTGCGGCGGTTCGTGGAACTGGTGGAGCAGGGCAGGTTCGAGGCGATCGAAGCCCTCAGCGGAGGGGCCAACGACGATCCGATCGCCCTGGACGTGTTGGCGTCCGTGGTGCACTCCTCGGAGGCCACGCACGTGGTGGCGCTGCCCCAGCTGGCCGAGGGCAGCCTGCACGTGGTGTACCTGTTGAACAGCGCCGACATGGTGATCGGCAGGTTCGAGGTGACCCTGGCCGGGGACACCCAGGTGGTGTACTTCCCCACGGCGTGAGCCGTGGCGCGCGGTGGGGGCGCGCAGGCCGCAGGCGGCCGACTCAGTCCTGCTGGGCCTGCAGGTCCAGCACCATGGTGTCGGCGTTGCCGTTGCGGTCCACCACGGTGAAACCTGCGGCGGTGAGCAGCCCCCGGGAGGGATTGCCGTCCTCGACGCTGGCACTGATCTTGTTCACCCCGGCGGCCCGGGCACGGTTGATCAGGGTGCGAAGCAGCGCGGTGGCGATTCCGCGGCGGCGGTGGTGGGGCAGCACTCCGATGCTCAGTTCGGGGATGTCATCGGCCACGTACCCGTACCCGGGGTGGTGAGAGTCGAACCGGCGGATCCACGCCGCCGCGATCGGGATCTGCAGGCCGGCCGGCCCACCGGTGTCGACCGCGATCACCCCGAGGTCGCCGCTGCGCTGCCACCCGGCCACGTAGTGGGAGAGGGTCTTGTCGCGCAGCAACTGCCGCCGGCGCATCCGCTCCTCGCCGGTCCAGTTCACCGCTTCCAGGAGCATGTCGATCAGGAACTCGGCGTCCTCCGGTCCGGCATCGCGCACGCCGACCGTGTGTTGCCGCTGCTGTTCCGTCATCGTTCTGCTGTCCCCATTTCCTGCGGGTCGCTACCCGTCGTCGCCTGCCGCACCACCGCGCATGGTGAACGGCCAACTCGTCCGCCACGGTAGCCATGGGTGGCGGACCGGCCCATTCCAGGGACCAGTGTCGCGAGAAGATGCCGAAATGTCACATTCGCGCCCGCGCGGGTGCATGCGGGGCCCGGCAACCGGCACCCGGCGGGCGTGCACCGGCGGTGGTCAGGCGTCCCGTCGGTGCAGCAGCAGCCCGGCCCCGGCCAGGGCGGCCACGACGTAGGCCCCCAGCACCCCGAAGCCCTGCCACTCGGTGAGGGTGTCATCGGGTGCTCCGAGCACCAGGCGCTCACCCGCGCTTGCCGGCAGGTACAGCGCCAGGTCCTGCACCCAGTCGATCGGGATCATCGCGATGATCGGCAGCACCAACAGCACACCGAGCACGGCGGCGATCGCCCCGGCGGTGTGCCGGAGCAGGAACCCGACGCCGAGGCCGAACAGGGCGATCGCGGCCAGGTACAACGGCACCCCGGCCAGTGCGCGCCACGTGCCCTCCACCCCGGTGTCCAGCTGCATGCCCTCCGGTTGCAGGATCGGATAGGTGGCCAGCCAGGACAGGCCCACCGCGATCGCTCCCAGTCCGAGGGCGACGAGCGCTACCAGGATCACCTTGGCCACCAGTACGGGAGTACGGGCGGGGACTGCCGCGAGCGTGGACCGGATCTGACCGGTGGCGTACTCACTCGTGGCCACCATCACACCCAGGACGGCGAGCACGATCTGTCCCACCGAGTAACTGAACGTCACCGACATCAGCCCGAGAGTGCTCAATCCTCCGTCCTCGGTGGGCTGCACCGTCACGTCGGCACCGCCTGCGCCCGGATCCTGCGGGGGAGACTCTGTGAAGGACATGCCCCACGCCATCAGCGCGGACAGACCCACCATCACCACGATGGTGACCGCGATGATCCAGATCGAGGACGGAAGCGTCCAGAACTTCACCCACTCCGACCGCAGCGTGCGGCCCAGGTTCGGTGGCTGCAGCCGCAGGGTGGACCGGTTGCGCGCCGGTGCCGTCGACCCGCTCATGCCGCTCCCACCTGTGGTTCGGAGAAGTCGCCCACGGCGCCGGAGTGGAACTCCACCTCCTCGGCCGTCAGCCGCAGGTAGGCCTCTTCCAGGCTCGAACTGCGGGGGGACAGTTCGTGCAGCACCAGTCCGGCGCGGGCGGCGGTCTCCCCGATGTGCTGGGCGCTCAGCCCATCGACCTCCATCAGCCCCGGCTCCAGGGACTGGATGGTCACCCCGGCGCCGGTGAGCAGGTCCGCTAGTTCACCTGCCTGCGGTGAACGCACCCGCACCGACGTCCCGGCCACCGAGTCGATCACCTCCTGGAGCGGCCCGGCGGCGATGATCCGGCCCCTGCCGATGATGATCAGGTCGTCCGCGGTGATCGCCATCTCGCTCATCAGGTGGGAGGAGAGGAACACGGTGCGCCCCTGGTCGGCCAGGTCGCGCATCATGGTGCGCACCCAGCGCACCCCCTCGGGATCCAACCCGTTGACCGGTTCGTCCAGGATGAGGGTGTGCGGATCGCCCAGGAGCGCGGCGGCGATGCCCAACCGCTGTCCCATGCCCAGGGAGAACCCGCCGACCCGCTTGTGCGCGACGGTGCCCAGTCCGGTCGTCTCGATCACGTCGGTGACCCGCGACTGGGGGATGCCGTGGGTTGCGGCGATCGCGCGCAGGTGGTGGTATGCGGTGCGCGAGGTGTGCACCGCCCGGGCCTCGAGCAACGCCCCGACCTCACCCAGGGGTGCGGCGTGGCGGGCGTAGGCCTTGCCATTGACCAGCACGTGGCCCTGGGTGGGCCGGTCCAGGCCCACGATCATGCGCATCGTGGTGGACTTACCGGCCCCGTTCGGTCCGAGGAATCCGGTCACCCGGCCCGGTTTGACGGTGAAGGTGACGTCATCGACGGCGACCTTCCGTCCGTAGTGCTTGGTGAGGCCTTTCGCCTCGATCATGCTGGCCCCTCATTCTGGTTACCCGTCATCACTGCGGTGGCGCACCGCCGCCGCCGCGACGAACGCCGCCGGCGTTCGATCACGGTTCCTCACCGTAGAGCGCCGCGGCCGTCGTCCGCCTCCACCTGGAGGATGAGATCCTCACGCCGTGCTCCACCCCGGGACGCACCCCAGAGGAACGGGGCAGGGTCGCATCTCAGGGGGACGGGGCGAGGGACGCATTCTTGGAAACGCAGCCTTGGAAACGCAGCGCATGGGCAGTTCTGCCCGAAAGCCATCGCAGGATCGGGAACATGCGCGCCCACCTGCAGCGTTATACGAATACACGCTCAACACCGGGGTACCGGCAGTGTGGTGAACCCGTAGACTGAGCACGGCATATCGGCCGACGTCGATTGACGCGACCAGGAGAGTTCATGGCAAATCCATATCTGACCAATAGCCCGCACTTCGGCAAGGCGCAGCCCCAGCACGGTGCGCACTTCCAGCCCGGGGGTACCACCGCGACCGCCCCGCAGGGGTATGAGCCGCAGTTCGAATCCGTCCAGCAGGCCTACTACGGGCCCGACGCCGGGCCGCAGGACACCGGGCGGATGACCTACGAGGACGTCATCACCCGCACCGGCGGACTGCTGGCGCTAGTGGTCGCCTCGGCCGCCGCGGCATGGTTCCTGGTGCCGCCCGGTCTGCAGATGGTCGCCCTCGTCGGTGGCCTGGTGGTGGGTCTGGTGCTCGGACTCGTCAACGCCTTCAAGCGTGAACCCAGCCCCGGGCTGATCATGGCCTACGCGCTGGCCCAGGGCGCATTCCTGGGGATCATCTCAGGGGTTTTCGAGATGATGTACCCCGGGATCGTGGTCCAGGCCGTGTTGGCCACGTTCATCACCTTCGGGGTGACCCTGGCGCTGTTCCGCAGCGGCAAGATCCGCGTGACGCCCAAGTTCACCAAGATCGTCATCATCGCCACGATCAGTTACGCGGTGTTCTGCCTGATCAACCTCGTGGTCATGTGGTTCACCCCGCTGGGTGGGATGTTCGGGATGCGCATGGGCGGCATCGGCCTGGCCATCGGCGCCTTCGCGGTGATCCTGGCCGCACTGAACCTGGTGCTGGACTTCGACATGATCGCCCGCGGAGTCCACTCCGGCACGCCGCGCCGGTACGCCTGGAGCGCGGCGTTCGGTCTGACCGTGACGCTGATCTGGCTGTACATCGAGTTCCTGCGGATCCTGGCGATCCTGCGGAACAACTGACCCT
>CALKWS010000257.1 GCA_938004115.1 uncultured Ruaniaceae bacterium | reverse complement strand
CGATGACCCGCCCTGGCCCGGACCTGGCCGGGGTGGCAGGATCGGGGCATGCACGAACGCGCCGGAACTGTGGCCCTGCCCGAGGATCTGATCGACGTCGACGAGGTGGTCAGCGCCTACTACGACGTGCAGCCCGATCCCGGCGAACCGGCCCAGCAGGTGTCGTTCGGGACGTCGGGGCACCGCGGCTCCAGCCTGGACGCCGCGTTCAACGAGTCCCACATCGTGGCCATCACCCAGGCGATCGTGGAATACCGCACCGCCCAGGGCATCGACGGGCCGCTCTACCTGGGCCGGGACACCCACGCCCTGTCCGAACCTGCCGCGCGCACCGCACTGGAGGTGCTGGTCGCCAACGACGTCGCGGTGCACATCGATGCTCGGGACTCCTTCACCCCCACCCCGGCGATCTCCCACTCGATCCTGCGGCACAACGGTGCCGGCACGTCCGCGGGGGTGCGTACCCACGGGCCCGGCCTGGCCGATGGGATCGTGGTCACCCCCTCCCACAACCCGCCCCGGGACGGGGGGTTCAAGTACAACCCCCCGCACGGGGGCCCGGCCGACTCCGATGCGACCGGTTGGATCGCCGACCGTGCCAACGAGTTGCTGCGCAACGGGGTGGACGCCATCCCGCGGGTGAGTCACGAGGCGGCCCTGAACGGCCGGTTGACGCACAAGCACGACTTCCTGCTCACCTACGTCGACGACCTGGAGGCGGTGCTGGACCTGGAGGCGATCCGCGCCGCAGGGGTGCGCATCGGCGCGGACCCGATGGGCGGGGCGTCGGTGGAGTACTGGGCCGCGATCGGTGAGCGGTACGGGTTGGACCTGACGGTGGTGAACCCGCAGGTGGACCCGCGGTGGGCGTTCATGACGCTCGACCGGGACGGCAAGATCCGGATGGACTGCTCCTCGCCGTGGGCGATGGCCTCCCTGCTGCAGGTGATGGACGACGGCGAGGGGCCGGCGCCGTACGACGTCGCCACCGGTAATGACGCGGACGCGGACCGGCACGGGATCGTCACCGCCGACGGGGGGCTGATGAATCCCAACCATTACCTGGCAGTGGTCATCGACTACCTGTTCCGTCACCGCCCGGACTGGGGCGAGCAAGTGCGGGTGGGCAAGACGCTGGTGTCCTCGGCCCTGATCGACCGGGTGGCCGCCTCCCTCGACCGCCCCGTGGTGGAGGTGCCGGTGGGGTTCAAGTGGTTCGTCCCCGGCCTGCTCACCGGTGAGCTCGGGTTCGGCGGGGAGGAGTCCGCGGGCGCCTCGCTGTTGCGCAAGGACGGCTCGGTGTGGACCACGGACAAGGACGGCATCGTGCTGGCGCTGCTGGCCGCCGAGATCCAGGCGGTCACCGGCAAGTCCCCCTCCCAGCTGCACACCGACCAGGTCGCCACCCACGGGCAGAGCTGGTACGCCCGCCTGGACGCCCCGGCCACCAGGGAGGAGAAGGCCCGCCTCGGAGCCCTGACCCCCGAGGCCGTCACCGCCACCGAGATGGCCGGGTCCCCGATCACCGCCCGGCTGGTGCGCGCACCAGGCAACGACGCGCCGATCGGGGGGCTGAAGGTCACCACCGACGAGGCATGGTTCGCCGCCCGGCCCTCGGGCACCGAGGACGTGTACAAGATCTACGCCGAGTCGTTCGTCTCCGCCGACCACCTGGAGCAGGTGCAGCAGGCCGCCCGCGAGGTGGTCGGCGCCGCGCTGACGCAGTAGCCCCGGGCGGCCGCGCTCAGGGGCGGTCGGAGAGGTCGATGCTCTGCCCCGGGGCGAGGACCGTCAGTTCCGTGGACCTTTCGGCGGCGATCGCACCCAGCCGGTCGTACGCGATACCCCGTCCGGCGTCGGAGGCGTGCACGTCGTGGATCGGGATCATCGTGCGGGCGCGGGCGGCGAGCACGTAGTCCATCACCTCGCCGAGTTTGAGCCACGGCCCGCTGATCGGCACGGCCACCGCGTCCACATCCTGCGCCGGTGGTTCGAGGCTGTCCCCCGGGTGGTAGAACCTGGTGCCGACCTGCACCGTGAGGTTGTCCACCTGCGGAAGGCTCTCGTGGATCGGGGCGTGCAGGCCGCCGCCGAACCGCAGGTCGAACGGGCCGTACCGGGCGCTATCTCCCGGGGCCACCGCCTTCACCTCCACCGCGGTCAGCGCCGCCGCCGCACCCGCCGGGCCGAGCA
Source organism: uncultured Ruaniaceae bacterium (assembly GCA_938004115.1). Taxonomy (GTDB): domain Bacteria; phylum Actinomycetota; class Actinomycetes; order Actinomycetales; family Beutenbergiaceae; genus CALKWS01. The sequence goes on along the minus strand of CALKWS010000257.1, from coordinate 5,632 downwards.
CCGCCATCCCGGGATTGGCATGCCGCAGCCGCTGCAGATGATCGGTCCCGGCATGGTCGGCGTGCTCGTGGGTGACCACGGCGGCGACGACGTCGGTCAGGTCGGGCAGGTCGGTGAAACTCCCCGGATCGATCACGAGCCGCACGCCTGCCGACTCCAGCACTACACAGGCGTGGCCGTACTTGGTCAGCCGCATCGCTACATCCTCCCGTTTCGTGGCGTACATGGGACACTAGTGCGCGTGCTCGCCCCTTACCGTCGGGTGCTCTCAGAACCCGGCGCGTGGCAGTTCTCCACCGCCGGCGTGCTCGCCCGCCTGCCCCTGTCGATGGTGGCCATCTCCATCGTGCTCATGGTCACCGCGCTGTACGACTCCTACGCCCTGGCCGGGAGGGTGTCGGCGGTGTTCGCCGTCTCCCAGGCGTTGTGCGCGCCGCAACTGGCGAAACTGGTGGACTGGTACGGCCAGGCGAAGGTGATGCGCCCCTCCCTGGCGGTGGCGATCACCGCGCTGGCGGTGCTGGCGCTGGCCGGCTGGCAGCACTCCCCGGAGGCGGTGCTGTACCTGACGGCGGCGCTGGGCGGGGCCACGGCCGGTTCGATGGGGTCGATGGTGCGCGCCCGGTGGACCCGGATCCTGGCCGATCCCGGGCGCATCCACACCGCGTTCTCGCTGGAGTCGGCGCTGGACGAACTGGTGTTCGTCGTCGGCCCGGTGCTGGCCACCTTCCTGGCCACCTCGGTGCACCCGGTGGGCGGGCTGCTCGTCGCGGTGGCTGCCTCGGGGATCGGCGGCTTCTGGCTGCTGTCCCAGCGGGCCACCGAACCGGCGCCGTCCGGGCGTCCGGACCGGGCCGGGCGCCGCTCGGTGATCCGCCGGGGCGGGATGGTCACCGTGGTGCTGGTGTTCGTCTCCGTCGGGGTGATCTTCGGCGGGCTGGACGTGGTGACGATCGCCTTCGCCGAGGAGCGCGGGGTGCGGTCCTTCGCCGGTGTGCTGCTAGGGATCGCCGCGTGCGGGTCGCTGCTCTCGGGGCTGGCGTACGGGGCGCGCACCTTCGCCAGTCCGCTGTGGAAACGGTTCGTGGTCGGGGCGCTGGTGCTGGCCGCCGGCGTGTCGGTGTTCCTGGCCATCGACACGGTGCCGGTGCTGGCGGTGGTGATGTTCGTCGTCGGCCTGGCCATCTCCCCCACGATCATCACCGGCAACGCGTTGGTGCAGTCGATGGTGCCCCCCGCCCGGCTCACCGAGGGGCTGGCGTGGGCCAGCACGTCCATCGGGGTGGGGTTCGCCGGCGGGATGTCGCTGGCCGGTGAGGTGATCGAGCGGGCCGGCGCCAGCGCGGGCTACGTGGTGATGCTGGCCGCGGGGTGGACCGGAGTGCTGATCGCGGTGATCGGGGCGCGGGTGCTGCGGGCTCAGGCCCAGGCGGCCCGCACGTCCTCCTCGGTGGACTGATACGTCCGGCCGGAGTGCTGTACGGCGGCGGTGAGCGCCTCGAGGAGTTCCACCATCTCGTTGATCTGGCAGGTCCACTCCCGCTGGCGCTCCTGGTAGGCCTGCGACGCCGCGCCGGTCCAGTCGTGGGCCAACGGACGCAACCGTGCGCTCATCTCGGTCAGGTGCTCCCGCATCGCGGCGGTGGTGGTCTGCATGTCATCGGCGGCCTGGCGCACCACGTCCACCGTCACCATGATCTGCTCGGTCACGACCGCCCCCTTACTCCGGCCGGCCGAGATCGCGGGTGCGGTCCGCGGCGGCTGCCGCGCGTTCCATGCTGGCGCGCAGGTCGGCGAAGGCTTCGTTCAACGCCGAGAACCGTTCCCCGCCGGTGGCCTCATCGTGTTCAGCGATCTCCCCGGTGATCGTCGCCAGGTTCTGTGCGGTCGACTCCTGGATGCGCTGCGCCGCCGGGGAAGTGTCCTCCCCGGACAACACCCGGGCCATCGTGGTCTCACCGCGGTCGATACGTCCCTGCAGTTCCTGCCAATCCCGGCCGTGATCCCCGCGGCGGGCGGCCTCGGCGCGCTCCTGGTCGATCTGCCTGCTCTCCCGGGCGAACGCCTCCCGGTCCCGCTGCTGCTGCGCGGCGGTGTGGCGCGCCTGTTGGGTGGCCTGACGGATGTCGGCGAGCAGTTCGTCGATCTCGGCCCGGTCGAAACTCATTGCGCCACCCCGAACGCGGTCTCGGTGGCGGCCTTCCCGGCGGCGACGGTGCGGACCCGGTTGACGTTGGCGATGGCGTTCGCGCTGGCTTTGATCGCGTAGGCCAGCCGGGTGAGGACCACGATCACGCTGCGGAAACGCTCCACGAAGTCCACCACCCGCTGGATCAGCCGGATGCCCTGGTTGATCCGGTTGATCGCCTCGGCCGAGCTGATCACGCCGTCGATCACCCCGACCGCCCACCCGAACACCGGCACGGACAACTGGGCCAGGGCGCGGGTGAGCCAGTCGCCCAGGAACCCCAGGATCCCGGCGATCGCCTCGGCGGTGGCCTGCGCCAGTTCCACCAGGGCCCCGGTGACCTCGGCCATCGCCCCGCAACCCTCGCCGTACTGGCGGAAGTCCTCGGCGATCTGGTGCACCCGTTCGCTGTATGCCTCAGCCGCCGCACCGGTCCAACCCGGTGGGGCAGCGGCCCCGTCGAAGTTCTGCCCGATGCCCTCCACGGCGCCCTGGGCCTGCGACCACGCCATCTGCCCCCGGGACAGGCCCACCCAGTCCCCGGAGACCGGTTCCACCAGGGAGCGGATGGCCGAGACCCCCACCAGTTGCTCCAACAGCCAGTCCAGCCCGCCGAGCAGGGGGCCGGCGCGCCAGCGCAGGTTGTTGCCGAAGTCGTCGGTGGTCGCCTGCGGCGGGGACAGCATCGACGTGGGATTGATCAGTTCCACCACGGTCATCGGTTCTGGGCCCATTCGTGAGATCTGGTGTTCGCCGGGCCGTCGGCGACGTCCCGGACCCGCTGTAACGCCTCGTTGGACGCGCGCGCCTCCCCGACGGCTTCGACCGCTCCCTGCGTCTGTCCCGCCAGCCGGAGCACGTCCTGCCCGGCCCGCCACCCCCGCACGGTCAGGTCGTCCTGCACCCAGGTGCCCGGCTGCGGGCCGCCGTCGGTCCAGGACCCGGTCTGCATGCCGTGCTCGTAGGCCCGGCCCCAGGCGCCGTACTGGAGCTGGTGGTACCGGTCGCGCAGCGTGGAGGTCGCGGCGTGGTTGCCCCAGCGGTCCTCGGCCTCGCCCCAGAACCAGTCGGCCATCCGGTCGGTGCCCTGCTCCATCATGGTGTCGAAGGGTTGCCTGATCCGGAACTGGTCCACCGCGCGTACCCCCGGCGGCAGCGGCTCCCGTGGCAGCACCTGGTCCAGGTGGGTGTTGATCCCGGACTTACCGGCGGTGTCCAGGCCGGAGCGGCCCGAATCCAGCACGCTGGTGGTGTGGTCCATCAGGTACCGCAGCGGGCCCTTGTCGTCCCCGGCGTCAGCGGCGGCGATGACCCCGGTGGCCGGCGGCAACTGCGGCCCGCCGCCCGGGGGGCGGGCCGGGGGCGCGCTCAGGTCCGAGCCGGCCACGGCCTGTTCCAGCGCCTCCCGGCTGGCCTCATCGGCGTCCAGGTAGGCCTGTTTGCTGCTGTCGGCGGCTTGCGCGACGGCTTCGCACACCGCTTGGCCCTGAGCCAGGCCGTCCATCGCGTTGTCCCGGCCGGCGTGGTACATCGGGGCGAGGAACCCCATCACCAGACCTCCCACGTCGGTGAGGGTGGCGTGTGCGGCGAGGTGGTCGATGATCGCCTCGAGGTGGTCGCCCTGACGCTCCGCCAGTTGCCGGATGAGGTCGAGCGTGTCCGCCTGCACCACGAACTCCGTCATGCCTACCTCCACCTGCCACACGCACGTACCGGGAGTTCCGGTTGCGACGCATGCTCCTGCGACGTCCTCCGGTGACGCTACGAGGGCGGTGGCGGCCGCGGAATGGGCAGAGGTACCCATCGCTGCCCCCGGCGCCGACGGAGCCTGGCGGCGGGCTAGCGATGTCATGTGCCCGCAGGGCTGGGCGGGGCTCCCGGTGTCATGTGGCCGGCCCGGTGCGCCGATCTGGCTACAGTCGGAACATGCGCGGAGTCCGGGCGGGGGGAAACCTACTCCTGGCTATGTGGCTCGTCCTGGTCCTGCCCGTGATTCGCGTCGCGCCGATGGCCCTGGTGCTGGTACTGCTGAACGGGCACGGACCCCACGCCTACCGGGTGGCCGGGATGCTGCTGGCGCTCCCGGCGGCGGCCCTGGTGGTGCACACCGTGGCGGCTGCGCGCCAGCACGCAGTGGCGCTCGCCCCCTCCCTGGACACCCCTGACGAGGACTACCTGCATGCCGTGGCGGCCGCCGCGCGGTCCCGGGGATTGCCGGTGCCCACCGTGCTGTGGCCCGAGAAAAAGCACGACGACGGCGGGCTGCCTGCCCGTGAACCGCACCCGATCGCGATCCGCGGGTGGCGCTGGTGCTTCGTGTTCGCGCCCCGCAACGTGGGCCCGGACCACCTGGTCGAGTCCGTGGCCGACGATCTGCGTGATGGCACTGCACGACTCCGGCCGTTGTTGTGGGCGGTGCGGCAGGCCGCCGACGACTGGCCTCGGGCGCTACGTATGACCAGCACCACCGTTCGGCCAAGGGTGTCCGCCGACCTGCGTATCTACACAGCACCGCTGTTGCTGCTCGCTCCGCTGGTGGCGGTTGGGTACCTGGTCAGCGGCGCACTGATGTTCGTCACCCGCTTGCTTCTGCCCCGCCGGCTCGACCCGCCGTCGCACCCCGTGCCCACCTCCCGGGCGTTCGATCAGGCACCGGTCCTGCCGGATGCTGACCAGGCCGCAGATCCGCTGCCTCAACCACCGCGCCCGGTCGAGGACGGCTCACTGCCCGCCCTGCACGCACCAACGGGACGGATCATCGTGGCATTGCTGGTCACGGTGCTGGGCACCTACCAGGGATTGGGAGCACTCCCGGGGGAACGGGTCGTCTGGCCGTGGGAGCAGGGGCCACGTTCCGTCGAGGTGGTCGACGTCGAACACACCCCGCGGGCGGACGGGTTGCTCGGCCACGTGGGGTTGCGGCACAACTCCACGTGGCGTCCCACGGTGGCACTGGGTGACCACACGCAGGCACGCCTGGCGGAGGGGACCACCGAGGTGCGGGTGGGTGAGCGGATACCGGTCGTCGCCTGGCAGGACGAGGGGATCCAGTTCCACCGGCACCTGCACCAGACATCACCGATGCGTTACGCGGTCATGAGCGTGATCATGATCGCGATCGCGTTCGGCTTGTCCGCCGCGTTCAACGGCAGGGCGCCGCTGGCCGGTGCGGTGGGACAGGCTCTGCTGCGGCAGGTCGACCACGACCAGCGGGTGCACACCGGTCGCAGGCATCGGCGCCGGCGACCGTGGAACCGGATCGAAGGCTTCCTCACCTCGCACCTTGACCTAGGGACCGGCACGTAGCGCTTGGCGCATCACGCAAAAGAAGGGCACCCCCGGAGAGTGATCTCCGAGGGTGCCCACTGAGGGGTCCACCGCCTCAGGAAGTGGCCGGTTGTGCCGGCCGGTTGGTGCTAGCGGTGCGCTAACTCAGGAGAACCG
>CALKWS010000256.1 GCA_938004115.1 uncultured Ruaniaceae bacterium | reverse complement strand
GCCCACCGACGAGCCGGAGCCCGATGAACCGGATGCCCCGGACGCCGGCCCGGCCGGGTCGGACGCCACCGCTGTCCAGGACGGCGGCACCTTCGTCGCGGGCGACTTCCTGCAGGGTTCGGTCGACACCGGCGGCACCTGGCAGGCCACAATGACGGTCGAGGACGATGCGATGGTAGTGATCGACGCGCTCACCGAGGACGGCCAGCCTGACCTGACCCTGGAGCTCCAGGACGCCGACGGCACCACCGTGACGTCACTGGACGACCGGCACTTCGGCCTCACCCCCCTGGTCGGAGGGTCGAGCCTGGACCCCTACGTCGCCCTCTGGCTGGAGGCCGGCGACTACACCCTGATCATCGGGACCTGGATGGACGCCGGGCAGGGTGACTTCGAGTTGTACACCGCCCCGGTGCGCATGATCGAGGCAGGCCACGAAGAAGAGATCACCCTGGAGGAGGACCAGTACATCGGCCGGGGCCTGAACATCGAGGAGGCCGGCGAGTACACGATCACGGCCACCGCCGAGAACCAGGACACCGCGATCGCGTTGTTCGACGCCGATGGCTCGGACTACGTGGTGGAGGACCCCTGGGAGTCCGAGGCCGAACTGACCCAGGACTTGGAGGAGGGACGGTACATGGTGGTCATCGCTGAACCGACCGGCATCCCGGACACCTTCACCTTCACCGTGGAAGGCCCGTGAGTTCCGGCCCTACCGAGCAACCAGGCCACGACCAGGGGTCCGGACCCGCTGAACCGGAGGGCCACCGGCCCGTGTCTGACGACGGGGCCGACCCAGCCGGAGGTGGGCCCGCCCAATCCGGGTCGCCACCACCCCACCCGCCACCACCACACTCGGCGGCACCCGGCATGGTGGGCGGGATCATCGTGGCGATCGCCGTGCTGCTCGTGCTGGGCCTGTTGCCGCTCCTGATCGGTCTGGCCGCGTTCTTGTTGTTCCGCAGCAGCAGCGATGCGGCCCTGGCCCCGGTGCTGGAGCACGCCGGCCCGCTGCTGGCGCTGGCGTAGCAGCCGTGCACAGTCAGGTGGACCCGTTCGCCGGCCGCTGGTTCACAGGCGCGGACATGCGCGCCGAACCGTGGGCCGGGGCGGTGGTGGAGGAGGCCACGTTCGACGGCTGCGACCTGAGCGGTATCCGGGCCGCCGGGGGCACCTGGCGCCACACCAGGGTCACTGGCTCCACCCTGCGCGGGGCGGATCTGGCCGGCTTGACGACGTCGGACAGTTCATTGCTCCAGGTGGACCTGGACCATGCCCGGCTCACCGGCTCGTCCTGGCTACGCGGCCGCTGGCGTGACCTGCGGGCCCATGGCGTGCAGGCCGAGGCGCTGAGCGCTTTCGAGAGTTCCTGGTCCCACGTCACGATGCAGGGGGTGAACCTACGGGATGCCGACTTCAGCGACGCGACCTGGGACCACGTGCACCTCATCGGTTGCGACCTCACCCGCGCCCGGTTCGCCGGCCTGCGGGTGCATAGGGTTCACTTACAGGGGTGTGACCTGAGCGGCATCAGCGGGATCGACTCCTTGCGCGGCGCACGTCTCGGGCGGACGGATGCGATCAGCGCACTCGAGGCGATGGCCGACCATCTGGGTATTCAGATCACGGAAGGAGACCTGTGAAGCCTCTGGAAGAGAACCTCGCGGCGGTCCGGGAACGGATCGACGACGCAACCCGGGCGGCCGGCCGGGAACCCGGTGACGTCGCGATGATGCTGGCGGTGAAGACCCAGAGCGCCGACACGATCCGCACCGCCCTACAGGCCGGATACACCCTGATCGGACACAACCGGGTCCAGGAACTTCGCGCGACCGCCGAGGAATTGGTCGATATCCCCCACGAGGTGCACATGATCGGCCGGCTCCAGTCCAACAAGATCGCACAGGCACTGCGCTGGGTGAGTTGCGTGCAGAGCGTGGACTCGGTGCGCCTCGCCGACCGGTTGGACCGCGCCGCCGCAGCCCGGGAGCGGACCCTGGAGGTGTTCGTCCAGGTGAACACCTCTGCGGAGGACACCAAGGGCGGAACCACACCCGAGGACGTACTCGACCTGTGCCGGCACATCGGCACCCTGGAGCACCTGCACCTGCGCGGATTGATGACGATCGGCGCCAACTCCACCGATGAGCAGGTAGTCCGCGCCTCCTACGCCGATCTGGCCGGCCTGCGTGACGCCGTCGTCGGTAGCGGAGCACCGGGCACCGACCAGGCCACCGAGTTGTCGATGGGGATGACGCGGGACCTGGAGATCGCGGTCGACGCCGGTGCGACCATGGTTCGGGTCGGCACCGGCGTCTTCGGGGAACGAAGCGACTGACGTCACGACCGCCGGGACATCAGCGCCAGTGTCAACACGGTCGACCCGATCCCCCATACCGCCAGCACCGCAAGTTGTCCGGCGCTGACCGAGTACACCTCAGGCGCCAGATGGGCTCGCATGAGATCGGCCATCGGCTCCATCGGCAGCACCCGGTGCGCCGCCGCCAACCAGTCCGGCAGCACCGCGGACTCCACCGTGATCGGGCTGAACAGGAGGATGGCGAAGACCAGCACCTGGGTGAGGAGCTGGGCCACCCGCGCGGGTAGTGCGGTGGCCATGCCGTACCCGACCACCGCCGCGGTGGCGGCCACGAGCACGGCGATCAGCGGCGACCATGGCGTCGGGGTGATGTTCAGGTCGTATTGCCATATCGCCACCACGATCGCCAGTGCGATCCCGGGCAGGCTGATCAGCGTCCAGATCGTCAGGTCGGCGAACAGGAACGCCGACCGTGGCGCGGGCAGCGACCGGAACCAGTCGTAGGAGCCCTCCTGCTTCATCGCGCCGACCACCTGGGGCACCACCACCAGACCGGTGGTGAGGAGCAGGATGGTCGGGGCGCCGGTGGCCAGGCGCAGGGCCACCTCCGGATACTCCACCGGTGCGAGGAACCCGAACCCGATCACGATGCCCACCGAGAGCATCACCTGGACGATCACGGTGAGCGGCAGGATCATTTTCGACGACGCCGCGTTCCAGCGGATGAGCATCCACCAGGAGCGGAGCCACTCGACCGCCGGGTTGGCCGCCTTCCCGGCAATGGCGACGTTCGGTCCCTGGGGCGGCCGGGTGAGATCGCGTGCTGATGCTGCGGTCGTGCTCATGCTCCTGCCTCCTGCAGTTCGCTGACTTCGTCGGTCTGCGCCGTGAGGCGCACGTAGGCGTCCTCCAGTGACGCGGGCTGCATCGCGAAGGTCTCGATCGTGCCGTCCAGCTGCGCCGCGCGCGCCCAACCGATCGCGGACTCGGCGGCCTCGACGTCCACCATCGCGCTCAGGCGGCCGTCCCGGGTCTCGGTGACCTCCGCGTGCGGGGGTGCCGGTGGGTGGGTGCCCGGTGCCGACCGCAGATCCAGCCGCAGCCGTTCGCGCAGTCCAGCCGTGAGTTGGCTCGGGGTGCCGGTCGCCACCACCCGGCCCCGGTCCATGATCGCCAGGTGGTCCACCGCGCGCTCGGCCTCGTTGACGTTGTGCGTCACCAGGAGCACCGCCGCCCCGGCGTCGGCCTCCCGGCGGATCTCCTGCCACAGCAGTTGCCGGCGCACCGGATCCACGTCGTTGGTGGGCTCGTCCAGCACCAGCAGCGGTGTGGGTACCGCCGTGGCGATACAGAAGGCGACCAACCGCTTCGCCCCACCGGACAGCTTGTCCGTCGGGCGGTCCATCCATTCGGTCAGGTCCAGGCGCTCAAAGCGCTCGCGGGCCCGCGTTCGGACTTGCTCGCGGTCGACCCCGCGGATGCGGCCGACCAGTTCGACGGCCAGCGCCGGGGTCAACCCGCTGATCGGGACGTTGGCCTGGGCCTGGATCGCACACATCCGGCGGGCCAGCCGCGGATGTGCCACGGCATCGACGTCCCCGATCCGGATGCTGCCGGCATCCGGCTTGGCGATGCCCACCACCTGGTTGACCAAGGTCGTCTTACCCGCACCGTTGTGCCCCAGCAGGCCCACGACCTGCCCCGCGGCGACATCGAGGTCCACCTGGTCGTTGGCGATGACCTTGCGGAACTTCTTCCGGACGCCTCGCACTGTCAGCATCGGGGCCTCCTCACATACTCGTCGGTATTCAGATACCAGTTAGTATCTCGATTCAGGAAGGTACTCAGATACTAAGCGGTATGTCAATGTACAGTGGGGCAATGGTGACCTCCCCCCGGCCAGAGCGCTCCGAACCGCCGCTGCCGAAGACCCGCGCGCAGCGGCAGGCTGAGACGCGGGACAAGTTGCTAGACGCCGCGTTGGTGGTCTTCGTCGAGTCCGGGTTCCACGGGGCTTCGGTCGAGGCGATCGCCCGCCAGGCCGGCTACACCAAGGGGGCGGTCTATGCGAACTTCGCCGGTAAGGACGAGTTGTTCCTCGCCGTCATCGATCGTCGCATCGACCGCAACCTGCAAGCCCAGTCCGAGTTCGCCGAAGCCGCTGCCCGTGGCGAGGACGTCTCTGCCGACCTGGCATCCTTCTTCGAGCAGCAGTTCGACCGGGACTGGGCCATCCTCGCCTTCGAGGCGCTGCTCTACGCCGCGCGCGAGGGGCCCGAATTGATGGAGGCGATCGCCGAGCGCTACCGGCAGATCGACGCCCTCGGCCTTCAGTTCCTACAGAAGAACGCCCCCGGGCCCGCAGATCGCCTCAAGTACCTGGCGATCGGGCAAAGTGCGCTGGGCGAGGGACTGATGCTGCGTCACCTCGTGGAACCGGATCGGATCACGCACGAGGTCATCGACAAGATCTATGACGCGATCTTCGCGTCGCCCGATCAAGCGGAAGGTGGCGAGAAGGCCCCGGCGGAGCCGGCGGCGGACGACTAGGGGTCAGGGCACGCGGTGCAGCCACTCCTCGGTGGAGAACTTCGTCTCCACCAGGTGCTGGACCCGCTCGAACTCCGACTCGCGCACCTCACCCTCGATGGTGGCGTACGTTCTCCGGAAGTATCCCAACAACGCCTCCACGATGTCCTCCCGGGGCATCTGGGTCTGGGCACGCATCGGATCCACGCGTTTGTTGGCGCTCTTGGTGCCCTTGTCCGAGAGCTTCTCCCGGCCGATCCGCAACACGTCGGTCATCGCCTCGGCGTCGATGTCGTAGGACATCATCACGTGGTGCAGCACCGCTCCCCCGGCGAGGCGCTTCTGGGCGGCCCCGCCGATCTTGCCCTGCGGTGAGGTGATGTCGTTCAAGGGGACGTACTCGGCCTGCACGCCCAGTTCCCGCAGGGCGCCGAGTACCCAGTCGTCCAGGAAGGCGTAGGACTGCTCGAAACTGAGCCCGTCCACCAGGGTGGTGGGCACGTACAGGGAGTAGGTGATGGAGTTCCCCGGTTCGACGAACATCGCGCCCCCGCCGGAGATGCGGCGGACCACCTGAACACCGCGACGTGCCGCGGCATCGAGGTCCACCTCGTTACGCACCGACTGGAACGAGCCGAGGATCGCCGCCGAGCCGGTCCACTCCCACATCCGCAGCATCGGTCCGCGCCGACCGGCGCCGAGTTCCTCCACCAGCACCTGGTCAAGCGCCAGGTTCTCCCGCGGGGCGAGCGGCCCGGGCTGCAGGATCTCGAACGTGTGATCCGACCATGACGTCGAGGCGCCCAACGCCCGGCGCACCGCGATCGCCACCGACCGGGCGTCGAATCCGATCATGTCCGCGTGGGCGGTGGCCGCCTGCACCCCGTCGGTGAGCACGCCGACCGAGGAGTCGGCCGGCAACCCGCGCAGCGCCTCGTCGATGCGTTCGAGCGCCTCATCGGGTTCGAGGAAGAAGTCCCCGCTGATGCGGACCCGGGAGAGCACGCCGTCGTCCACCTGCACCTCGGCGACCACGAGTTTGCCGCCGGGAACCTTGTACTCGCCTCGTCTCACACCCTCACCTTAGTCACCGGCCGAACGGGGACGGAGGTGAAGTGCGGCACCCGGGCTCGGCGGTCACCGGGGGTCGACGTCGTGTTTGACCAGACCGAACACGTAGCCGTCCACCAGCGCCTCCCAGGAAGCCTCCAGGATGTTCGGCCCCACACCGACGGTGGACCAGGAACGTTGCCCGTCGGTCATCTCGATCAGCACCCTGGTGATCGCGTCGGTGCCGTGGGAGGTGTCCAGCAGTCGCACCTTGTAGTCGATCAACTCGAACTGTTCGATCACCGGATACACCCCGGTCAGCGCCAGACGCAGCGCGTGGTCGAGGGCATTGACCGGGCCGTTACCCTCCCCGGTGCTGACCAGCCGCTGCGGGCCGGCGTGCAGTTTCACCGTGGCCTCGGCGTTCACCTCTCCGGCGCGGGAGGTGTGCTCCACGATCGCCCGCCAGGACTCCACGGTGAAGTAGGTGGGCCGCTGCCCGTTGAGTTCCTCCCGCAGCAACAACTCGAAGGAGGCGTCGGCGGCGTCGTAGGTGTACCCCTCGGCCTCGGCGTCCTTGACCCGGTTGGTGATCCGGCCGAGCACATCGGACTTGCCGGCCAGGTCGAACCCGAGTTCGCGGCCCTTGAGTTCGATGCTCGCGCGCCCGGCCATGTCCGAGACGAGCATCCGCATGTCGTTGCCCACCTGGCGCGGGTCGATGTGCTGGTACAGGTCCGGGTCCACCCTGATCGCCGAGGCATGCAGGCCCGCCTTGTGGGCGAAGGCGCTGGCACCGATGTAGGGCTGCCGGGCGAACGGGGCGATGTTGGTGATCTCGCTGATCTGGTGGGCCACGGAAGTGAGCTCGGCCAGACCGGTCTCGGGCAGCAGTTGCTGGCCCCGTTTGAGTTGGAGGTTCGCCACCACCGTGAGCAGGTCGGCGTTGCCGGTGCGCTCCCCGTACCCGTTGACGGTGCCCTGCACGTGACGCGCGCCGGCCTCGATCGCGGCCAGGGAGTTGGCCACTGCGCAGCCGGAGTCGTTGTGGGCATGGATCCCGAGCTTGCCGTCGGTGCGGGCGCGTACCGCGGTGACGATCTCGAACACCTCATCGGGCAACATGCCGCCGTTGGTGTCACACAGCGCCACGACGCCGGCGCCGGCCTCGAAGGCGGCGGCCACCGCGGCCAGGGCGTAGTCCGGGTCGAACCGGTAACCGTCGAAGAAGTGTTCGGTGTCCACGATCACGCGGCGGCCGGCGTCGATCAGGTACCGCACCGTATCGGTGATCATGTCGAGGTTCTCCTGGGCGTCGGTGCGCAGGGCGCGTTCGACGTGCCGGATGTCGCTCTTGGCCACCAGGGTCACCACGGGTGCCTCGGATTCCACCAGGGCGCGCACCTGTGGGTCCAGGTGCGCGGTGCCCTTGGGTTTGCGGGTGGAGCCGAACGCGGCCAACTCGGCGTTGGCGAACTCCATCTCCTTGTGGGCGCGCGCGAAGAACTCGGTGTCCTTGGGAATCGCACCGGGCCAGCCGCCCTCGATGTAGGTGACGCCCAACGCGTCCAGCAGCGGGGCGATAGCGACCTTGTCGGCGACCGACAGGTTCATCCCTTCCTGCTGGGCGCCATCGCGCAGGGTGGTGTCATAGACGTCGACCTTCTCGGCGTCGGGGGCCGATCCGGTGCTGTCCACCGGATCGACGGCGAGGCTGGTACTCATGTTCGCTGACTCTCTCCTGGGTGCACCTGGCGGTGCCGGGTAGCGCGGTGCTGGCTGGCCGGGGTCGGCGCCGTGGGGGCGGCGACACCGGCCGGTTCGGACCGGCCTGACTGGCTGGGGTGGTGCCACTGGAGCGGGTCCGGGTTCTCGACCGTTCATCGCCGGCGGGATCAGGGTGGTCCCACCAACAAAAAAACCCCCCGAGGGTGCGGGAGGTTTGCGCGTTCGCTGTGGAAGGCGAACGCGCTAGTCGATAATGAGCGCAAAGGGTGTGCTGAGCGTCATGGGCCTCATCATGCCACATCACCTCGCGGCCGTGACAAGAGCCTTTCGCGCAGGCGGTCCGCCTAGGCCGCGCCGGGTCCCTCGATGCTGCGTTCGTAGACGTGGTCCAGGCTCCGTCCCAGCACGGTGCCCACCTCGAAGTGGGTGGCCACCTGCCGGATGCGGTTCCAGGCCTCCTCGACCATCTCCTCGGCCAACTTCTCGGAGCAGAACGAGGGGTCGAGCCAACCGCCTGCGCGCATGCTGGAGCGAATCGCCTCCCGCACCTCTGCGTCACTCAGCGGCACCTCGGCGACTTGCGCCGTCGTCGTCATCCGGTGGGAGTTCAGGCCGCTGAACGCGATACCGCAACCGCAGGAGCCGGGGTCGATGCGGCAGCAGTCGCAGTACTCATCGATCGAGACGAGTTCGCCCTCGATGCAGTAGTCCACATCGGTGTCCAGGGCGCCGTTGGTCCGGGTGGTGGCTATCAGTACTCGCATGGTCCTACCTCCTGGGCGCACGGTATCCGCGGGCACCCACATCGCCCCCGGGGCCGGCCCGGGGCGATGTGGGGCGCGAACCTGTGCGCCAGCGGTTGCCCGCTAACGCGTTTCGGGCAGGTGAGCGCCCGGGCCGCCATCTGATCTGGCCGCCTGACCGATATCGGGGGTGGCCGCCGGGTCGGTTTCGGGTGTGGTCTCGGCCAGGCGGACGCTGGCAGCCTGATCACGGGCCTGCAGCACGTCCATGACGATGTCGCGGATGGCTGAGCCGACCCAGTCGCCCCGCCCGGCCCACTCCTCGGGATCCAACGCGTGGTGCCCCAGGCCTGGCCGTCCGCCCCAGCTGCGGTAGCCGCGTGGAGTGCGACGTGCCGGGGCCGGCGATCCGGTGGGTCGCGGCGCCGGTGGCCCGGGCGGTGTCG
>CALKWS010000255.1 GCA_938004115.1 uncultured Ruaniaceae bacterium | reverse complement strand
TCTGGCCGATCAGCATGTCCTCGGTGATGGGGTCCACATCGGCCACGGCACGCTGGGCGTCGCGGTGTTCGGCGATCAGCCCGTCGTACACCACGTTCAGGGCACCCAGGTGCTCGTTCGTCGTCGCCCGGTTCAGGCTGTAGTCGCTCCAGGAACGGTTCTTCACGATCTCCCCGGGGGTGCCCAGGGGTGCTGAACCCAACGTCGCGATCCGTTCGGCGGTCTCATCGACGTAGCCGCGGACCTCATCGGTGTGCGGGTCGAGCATCTCGTGCACGGCGATGAAGTTCGGGCCCACCACGTTCCAGTGCACGTGCTTGAGCGTCAGGGCCAGGTCGTTCAGCGCGTTGAGCCGGTCCTGGAGCAGTTCGGCAACCTTGGTGCCCTCCTCCTGGGACAGGCCGGGGACCGTGTAGGAGCCGGTGCCGGGACGGGCGGTGATCGGGGTGTCGTTATCGGTACTCATAGGCCGACGATACGACGCGCTCCGTCCGGCTGCGAGCCAGCGGCCGATCCCACCCCGGCGCTCAGTTCCGGGTGCCCGGGCCGGCCCCCGGGGACGATCACGGGCCCTGCGGGGGTGACTGTGAGGACGTCAGTTCGGTGAACATCTCCACCGCCAGCGACCGCCACCGCGGGCGCAAGGCGTACACCGCGCACAGTCGCAATCGGGCAGCGGTGAGGTAGGCGTCCACACGCGACCGGGTGACCCGGTCGGGTTCCAATGCTCCCAGGAACGCGGTGCGGGCCGCTCGCGCGCGCCACGGCGTGAGCAGGTCCTGACGCACGCGCAGGTCCAGGTGGGCCAGTACGTTGCCGATATCCAGCGCTGGTTCGCCCCAGGCGGCGGTGTCCAGGTCCAGCAGACCGGCCCGCCGGCCGCCGGCGTCGATGAGCACCTGCTGATCATGCAGATCGCGGTGCAACAGCCCGGTGCGCACCGGGCCGGGGCACGCACGGTCCAGACCGGCGAGCAACGCCTCGATCCGGCCCGGGGCGGGTTCGGGCAGTAACCCCCAGGTGAGCACCGGGTCCAGCCACGACCGGGTGGTGGCGACTTCCGCGGCGGCATCGTGACGGGCGGTGAGCTCGGGGGCGCGGGCCGGGCCGGCGGCGTGCAGGGGGCGCAGCGCCCGGCCGAGCATGTGCCACGCCCCGGCCAGGTCGGCGTCGCTGACGGCGGGATCCTGCCCCATCTGCAGCAGGGTGCGCCCGGGTAGTGCACCCAGGCTCATCCAGTCCGGGCCGTGGTCCACGATGGGCGCCACGGCGGCGGCCCGGCCCAGCACCTGCTGCACGCTGCGGTGACGGGTCACCGCATCCAGCGCACGACGGCGGCGAGTCACCTTGGTGAACGGGGCACCGGGCCGGTCGGCGCGCAGCACCGCCCGTCGGCCGGGCCGGTGCACCACCACGTGCTCACCGGCCGCCAACCGGTCGGCGAACCGGGGCAGTGCCGGGTCTTGGTCGCCGGGATGCACTAGCACCGTGCCCACCAGGTCCGCCCCGGGGGTCTGCCGGGCCGCTTCGCGTCCGGCGTCGGCGGCGGCCCACCATTGCGCGCCGCGGGGCCCGGAGGGGCTCTGCACCTCCAGCAACGCGTGACCGGGGGAGCGGGGCCATCCCCGCAGCACCGGCCATGTGCCCACCCGGTCCGGGGGGCGGGCAGGCGTCCTCATGCTGCCCCCGTCGTCCGGTTGCGGGCCTGGTCCAGTAACCACCCGGCGAGCCGGGCGCGTTCTGCGGCGGTGGCGATCCAGTCCGGCTCGCGCCAGCGGAACGGTTCGGCGGCACGGCGAAGTACCGCAGCTGCGGCGAAGCCCAGCACGCGGTACAGGTGCACCGGGTGGCTGCTGTGCTGCCGGTAGGCCTCGAGCAGCGGTCCGGCCAGGGCGTACAGCGCCGCCGCCGAGTGATCCGCCCGCTGGTTACCCGGCGGCCCGCCCGGTCGGGCGATCCGGGTGAGGTACTCGCCCAGCCACTCGCCCAGGTCCGACTCCGCCGGGCCGCGCCGCACCGAGTCCAGGTCCAGCAATCGCAAGTGCATCCCGGGTTCGGCCAGGACCTGATCGGCGGAGAAGTCACCGTGGCAGGTCACCAGCGGGCCGTCCCAGGCCGGGCCGAGCAGGGCGGTGAGGCCTGCGCCGATCTCCTCGGCGGCCTGTGCCGCCGGCCGCAACGAGGGCAGCAGCACCGCCAGGTCCGCCAGGGCGTTGCCCGGATCGGGCACACCACCGTTGGCGCCCGAGAACGGCCAGGGGGTCTGGTGCAACCGTGCCAGGAGTTCGCCCACCTGGGCGGCGTGCGGATCACCGAGATCGGCCAGGGTGCGGCCCTCGTGCCAGGTGAACCTCAGGGTGTTCCGGTGCCGGGCCTCCCGGAGCAGGTGCGGGCCGGGGACCCCGGCAGCGGCGAGCGCGCGGGCTGCCCGTGCACCGCGGCTCGCCTGGCCGGTGCCGAACACCTTGACCAGTTCGCTGCCGCCGCTGCGCATCCGCCGGCCCACCCACCGGCGTGCCGGCTTGTACCGGATGGTGTGCACCCCGGTGCGGGACAGTTCCCGGTGCAAGCCGGGCAGGTGCCGGTCCGCGGCCGCATCGCCCACCGCCGTGTCCAGGCCCTCGAACACATGGGCCCAGGTGCCCCGTTCGCGAGCGTGCATCCGCAGTTTGGTGAGTTTGGGGCGCCCGGTGCGGGTGACCGCCTGCGCGAGGGCGGTGCGTTCGCCGTCGGCGGTCAGTACCCGCAGGCCGGCGACCATCGCGGTGCCCGGTTTGTAGCGCAGGTACTCCGCGCGCGCCGCACGCACCTGGGGGTCCCGGGCCCGTAGCGCCGCGGTGAGTTCCGCAGCGTCCAGCACCACCCGCAGGCCCGGGAGCGCGCCGTCGGCCCCGATGAGTTCTCGATCGTCGGCGCTCAACGGTTGCGGGGTGAACGCGGGGCGGGTGCGGTCAGCCATGGGTTCCTCCTGCGGGCGGGGTGATCGACGGCGAGGTGGTTGCCGGGTGGGTGACCGACGGCCGGAGGGCCGGCGGTTGGGCGGTGGCGATGTGGCCCGGGCCGAGGTGGCGCTCGCGGATCTCCTCGGGGGTGCCGCGGTCCATGATCCGGCCCTCGGTGATCCACAGCACCAGGTCACAGTCGGCCACGTCGCGCACGTCGTGGGTGATGATGAAGGTGGTACGACCGGCGCTGAGGTCCCGCAACGCCTGCCGTACCTCGGCGGAGGTGCGAGGGTCCAGGCCGGTGGTGGGCTCGTCGAGCACCACGATCGCCGCGTCGCGCAGCATCGCCCGGGCGATCGCGATCCGCTGGCGCTGACCCCCGGACAGGGTGGATCCACGCTCGCCGAGGACGGTGTGGTAACCCTGCGGCATCGCGCTGATGAACTCGTGCGCACCGGCGGCCCGGGCGGCCGCGACGATCTCCTCCGGGCTCGCCCCGGGCCGGCCGTAGCCGATGTTCTCGGCCACGGTTGTGGCGAACAGCACGCTGTCCTGCAGCACCATCGCGATATTCGCCCGCACGGAGGCCAGGGTCAGGTCGCGCATGTCGTGACCGTCCAGGCGGATCTGCCCGGACACCGGGTCCTGCAGCCGGGGCAGCAGCGAGGCCAGGGTGGACTTGCCGCCGCCTGAGGGGCCGAGCAGCCCGATGCGCTGACCGGCCTGGACCGTCAGGTCCACATCCCGCAGCGCCAGGCGCCCGTCGCCGTAACTGGTGGACACCCCCTCGAACGCGACGTAGCCGTGCAGCCGCTGCACCGGGCGGGCCCAGGAGGAGTCGACGATGTCCGGGTCGGCGTCCAGCAGATCGGAGATGCGTTCCCCGGAGGCGGCGGCCTTGGCGATCCGGCCGGTGTACTTGGCAAGGTCCCGCATCGGTTTGAAGGAGGCCTTCAGGTAGGAGATGAACACGGTCAGCTCCCCGGGGGTCAGGGTGCCGGCCAGCACCTGGCGGGCGCCCAGCAACAGCACCACCCCGGAGGCCAGGCCCACCAGCACATCGGTGCCCCGTTCCAGCGCCGCTGACATCCGGGAGGCCTTCACCCCGTCTTTCAGCGCCTTGGAGTTCGACGCCGCGAACCGGTCGGAGAGCACATCCTCCAGGCCGTAGGCCTGCACAACCTGCATCGCCCCGAGCGTCTCGTTCGCCGCCCCGGCCAGGTCCCCTTCACGCCGTCGTTGCTTGCGGGCGGCCCCGGTGATGCGCGGACCCTGACGGGAGGATCCGAGGCTGAACACCAGCAGGGCACCGACGGATACCAGCGCCAGGTGCCAGTCCATCCACAGCATCACCCCGAGCATCGCGACCAGCGTGACGATATTGCCCAGGAGCGGTAGCGCGGCGGTGACGGCGACCTCCTGCACCCGCCCCACGTCGCCGATGAGCCGGTTCAACAGGTCTCCGGACCGGGCGGAGCGGTGGTACCGCAGCGACAGCCGTTGCAGGTGCTCGTACAACTGCGCGCGCACCCCGGTCATCGCCCGGGTTCCGGCCAGGGCGAAGCACACCGTGCGCAGGTACGCCGACCCGGCGCGCAGCGCTGCCACCGCCACCACCGCGAGGGCGGCCACCACCACCAGCAGCATCACGTTGTCCTCCCCGGCCGCATCGGCGACCAGGTCCGGGGAGGCCGAGGCGATGATCGCGTCCAGGACGAACTTCAGCGGCCACGGTTCGGCCAGCCGGAACGCAACCTCGGCGAACAGGGCGATCATCCCGATGATCACCAGCCGCCGGTGCGGGCGCACATGGGGACGCACGTGGTGCAGCGTCCGGCGCAGCCCGGGCAGGGCCGCCGTGATCTGCGCGGTCGGGGTCTTGGCCTTGCGGGGGTCGCGCCGGGTCCTGCCGGGGCCGTGTCGGGCGGTTCTCACGCTGCCTGGACACCTCCCTCCAGGGCCCGCAGGGTGCGGGCCAGGGTGTGCTCCCAACTGTGGCGGGCCACGGCCTGGGCACGTGCGGCCGTTCCCATCCGGCGGCGGCGGTGGGGGTCGTGGAGCAGTTCCACCAGTGCGCGGCGCAGCGCCGTGGGGTCGGAGGCGGGCACCAGCAGCCCGGTCCGGCCGTGGGCGACCAGGTCGGGTAACTGTCCCACGGCGCTGGCTACCACGGGCAGGCCGGCGGCCAGGTATTCCAGCACTTTCAGCGGGGAGAAGTAGGTCCCGGCGTCCCGCGGGTAGGGGGCTACCGCCAGGTCCATCTGCTGCAGCAGCCCCGGAACGCGGCCCGGGTGCACCGCACCGGTACGGTGCACGCCGGCGGTGATCCCCAGTTCCCTCGCGCGGATATCCAGGTCCGCCGCCTGGGGGCCGTCCCCGACGACGAGCAACCTCGCGCCGGCTCCGTCCGGCTCGCCGCGCAGCAGCGGGGCGGCGGCCTCCAGCAGTACCTCCACCCCGTGCCAGGGCTTGAGGGTACCGACGAACCCGATCGTGGGGGGCCGGTGGGCCGTCGGGGTCCCCGGGCCGTCCCCGGCGGTGCCCGGGGCGCCGCCGGGGAAGGCGGCGGCGCGGGGTCGCACGCGGTGTACGTCCGCCCCGTTGGGGACGACGACGGCGCGGCGCACCCGGGTGCGGCCGGTGAGCCAGGCCCGCACCGGTTCGGAGACGCACACGGCCAGGTCGGCGGCGCCCATCAGCCGGTGCAGGCTGGCGGCGGCCTCGGCGGGGTGGGCCAGGTGGCGGTGCCGGGCCTGCTCGTCGATGAGCGGGGCGTTGACCTCCACGATCACCGGCAGCCCGGTCTCTGCCGCCCACTGGGCGCCCCGGCCGGAGAACAGCGAGTACCGCTCGTAGTACATATCGAACGGGCCGGCGGCGTGCAGCACCGCGCCCAGTCGGGTATCTGCCTCCACCAGCGCGCGTTCGCGCCCTGCGCCGTCGCGATGGCGGGTGTCCACCGGGAGCAGGTGCACCGGCAGATCGGTGAGGTCCGGTGGCGGGGAGCCGCCGGTCTTGACGGCGAAGACCTCCACCCGTGCGCCGGCCCGTCGCATCGTGCGGACCACCGCCTGCACGTGCACCGAGGCGCCCTTGGTGCCGAACACCCCGATTCCTGGATCGGCGCACACGTAGGCCACTCGCCGGCCACGCAACCGGGCGGACAGTTCACTTAGGAGCAACTCCGGGGCGCGGGTCATCGGCTGCTCACCGGTGCCGGACGCCGGGGATCCAGGGCCGCCAGGGCTCGCGCCTGACGCCGGGAGTCGAAGTCGCGTTCGATCAGTTCCCGGGCGTGCCGGCGGAGCCGGGCGGCGAGTTCGGGGTCCGAGCCGAGCCGTTCCAGCGCACGTGCGAGGGCTACCGGGTCGCGTTGCGGCACGAGCAGCCCGGTGCGTTCGTCGTCGACCACCTCGGCCAGCCCGGTGACGGCGGTGGTGATGCAGGGCGTGCCCAGCGCCATCGCCTCCAGCACCACGGTGGGTAGGCCGTCGGTGTTGCCGTCCGACCCCACCACACAGGGCGCGGCCAGCACGTCCGCACCGGACATGATCTGCCGGACGCGGTCCTGCGGCAGCGGGCCGCGCAGGTGCACCACGTCCTGCAGCCCGAGCGCCTGGACACGTTCGGCCAGCGCCTGCTCGCGCTCCCCGCCGCCGATGAGCTCGCACCGCACCCGCCTCCCGCTGGTGCGCAGCAGGTGGCAGGCGTCGATGAGGTACTCGAACCCCTTCTTCTCGATCAGCCGGCCCACGGCCACGATCCGCAGTTCATCGGCCGGTGGCGGGGTGCTGGCGGTGAACGTCTGCAGGTCCAGGCCGTTGTAGACCAGGTTGATCTTCTCCGCCTCCACCCCCAGCTGGCGCAGGTGGTTGACGTTGTACCGGGAGATCGTCACCACGTGGTGGGCGTCGGCGGCCTTGGCGCGCACGTCGTCGTCGTCGACGTCGGCGTGGAACAGGTCCTTGGCGTGGGCGGTGAAGGAGTAGGTGATCCCGGCCAGGTGTGCCGCCAGGCGTGCCACCGTGGTGGCGACCGAGGCGAAGTGGGCGTGCAGGTGGGTGATGCCCTGCCGGTGCACGCGCATCGCGAGGTCCAGGGCCTGGCCGGCGTCCTCGGCGTCGGCCTGCAGCAGGGTCTCGGTGGCGCCCGGGGGAAGGCCGCCGAGTGTCTCGGTGGCCGCCCGGAGCCGGTCCCACAACTCACTCGCGCGCCGGATCCTGGGGATGTAGCGCACCGGCGCGCGCACCTGCGCCAGGGTGTCGTGGAAGTGCGGGTCCGCCGGGGCGCGCAGGGAGAAGATCTCCAGATCCGCACCGGCCGCCTCCCGGCCGAGGATCTCGGTGACCACGAAGGTCTCGGAGAACCGCGGGTACATCTTCAGCACGTAGCCGATCCGGTGCGGCCCGGCTGCGGGGTCCTCGCGGCCCCAGGGTGCTGCGGGAGCGTCGTGGCTGCCGGGGGAGGGATGGGGTCGGGTCGGGTCAGGCACTGCGGGCCACCTCCGAGGTGTTGAGGAGTGCGGCGGCCAGGTCCGGCACCCGGGCCAGGCCGTCCAGGTCGATCGGGGTATGGGGGGCTGGGGGGCCGTTCAGCGCGTCGAACCACGCGTCCAGGGCACCGGGGCTGAGGTCGTCGGGATGGCACATCTCCAGCGCCCCGCGGTGGGCCAGGGCGCGTGCCCGCACGAGTTGCTCGGCCCGCGGGCGCACCCGGGGCACCACCAGCAGGGACTTGCCGGCGGCCAGGACCTCGCAGACGGTGTTGTAGCCGCCCATCGACACCACCGCCCGGGCCGCCCCGTACCAGTGCTCCAGGTCCTCGCGGAAGGTGTGCACCACCAGGTCGGTGCGGTCGGCGGCGAGCTGCCGCACGGCACGCCGGTCGTCGGCGGGCAGGTTCGGGCCGGTGATGAGCACCCCCTGGTGCCCGGCGGGGTAGGTCGCCCGGGCGAACGCGCGGGCCAGCGCACCGCCGTCGCTGCCGCCGCCCAGCACGCCCAGGACGTACGGGCGCTCATCCAGGCCGCGGGGGCGGCGCACCCGATCTCCGGTGGGCACCCGTCCGGCGGCCAGGTAGCCGGTGGCCCGCACCGGCAGACGCAGTCCTAGTTCGGCGGCCGCGTCGTGCACCTGCGGGTCGGCGTACAACCACACCTCGTCGTAGAACGTCGCCAGCGCGGTATCACCGTGGTCGCGGGCCCACTGGGCGCGTGCGGCGGCGGGTTCGTCGAGCACGTCGCGCAACCCGAGCACCACCTTGGTACCCAGCCGCCGGGCGGTGGTCAGGGCCGGTTCCATCTCCCCCCGGAAACCCCGGGGGTGCTTGTCCACCACCAGTAGGTCCGGGGCGAAGGCGGCCACCGCGGCCCGTAGCACCTGGGCGCGGATGTGTACGGTCTCGGCGACGTCCAACCCGAGGGTGCGGGAGGTGTAGGTGCCGTCGTCGCCCTTCTTCAGGGCCGGCACGGCGACGAGGTCGATACCGGATAGGTGCCGGGTTCCCACCGCCTCGGGCGCGCCGGTGAGGAGCAGCACCTCAGCGCCGTGCGCCTGGAGGGCCTTGGCGATCGACAGGTTCCGACGGATGTGCCCCAGTCCCTGTGCGTCGTGGGAGTACAGCGCCACCCGCGGGCGGTCCCGGTCGATGTGGGCCGGTGGGCGCAGGGTATGCACCCCGGAAGGGCGGTTCAGGTTCATCTGCTCCCCGATAGGTCAGCCGGTGTTGGTCGAGCACCGACTCTGCTGGGCGGTCGGGAGAGTTCGATGAGGACCCGATGAGAGGGTTCTCATCTGCTGCACCGGGCAGGGCGTGAGACCGCCGTGGCGTTGGTGGGCGTGCACGCAGTGGTGCGCGGTGGTGCGCGTGCGAGCGGA
>CALKWS010000254.1 GCA_938004115.1 uncultured Ruaniaceae bacterium | reverse complement strand
GACATCGAGGCCGCCCTGCCGCAGGCCACGGTGCAGACGGTGCCCGAGCGGGCCGAGCAGCTGGCGGCGATGTACACCGGTGACGAGACGTTGCTGACCGCGATCGGTGTGGGTTTCGCGGTGGTGGCGCTGGCCGTGGCCGCCCTGGTGATCGCCAACACCTTCACCGTGCTCGTGGCCCAGCGCACCCGGACCCTGGCGCTGCTGCGCTGCGTCGGCGCCTCCGCCGCCCAGGTGCGGCGCAGCGTGCTGCTGGAGGCCGCTGTGCTCGGTCTGCTCAGTGCCGGGGCGGGCCTGGGGCTGGCCGTGGCCGTGGTCGCCGTCGGATTGCGGCTCCTCGGCCGCTTCTCCCCGGACCTGCCGATGGGTACCGATGTGTTGCTGAGCCCGGGGATCGTCCTCGCGACCCTGCTCACCGGCCTGCTGGTGACCCTCGGGGCGGCGACCGTTCCGGCGCGGCTGGCCACCAGGGTGGCCCCGCTCGCCGCGTTACAGCCGGTGGAGGGTGCCCCGGAGCGCCGCGCCGGCCGGGTGCGGGCGATCTGTAGCGCGGCTGGCGTGGTGCTCGGCGCGGGCCTGCTAGGGGCCGCGGTGATCATCGCCCGCAGGGGCGGGGAGATGGACGTGGCACTGCTCGCGCTGGGCATCGGCGTGCTCGGCGGGTTGCTGGCCGTGCTCGGGCTGCTGCTGGGTGCGGTGTTCGTGGTGCCGGAACTGATCCGGTACGCCGGGAGGGTGGCCGGCCGCGGCGTGACCGCCCGGACGGCGACGGCCAACGCCATCCGGCATCCCCGGCGCACCGCCGCGACCGCCTCGGCGCTGCTGATCGGCGTGGGCCTGGTGACCATGATGTCTACCGGTGCCGCCACCGCCCAGACCGCGCTGTCGCGCACCCTGGCCGAACAACTCAGCGTGGACCTGACGATGGACGGCGGGGGCGCGGCACTGTCCGGATCGCATCTGGACCTGCTGCGCGAGCATCCCCAGATCACCGAGGTGGCCGTCCTGGAGGCGGCTCCGACGCGGCTGGACCTGGACAGCGGTGAACGCTTCGACGTGCAGGCCGCCACCATCCAGGAGGGTTCGGTGCGCGAGGTGGTGCGGGATCCCGGGCTGAGCGACCGGATCGAGCCGGGGACGGTCGTGCTACCGCGGGTCTACCAGGACTGGTTCGGCGTCCAGGACGGGCAGGAGGTGACCCTGGCCGGTGCGGATGGGACCCAGGAGGGGCTGCGCGTGCAACTGTCCGGCATCGACGGTACCGCGTTGGTGGCGCCGGAGGTCCTCGCCGACCTGAGCACCTCCAGCCAGGCGTCGGTGGCGTGGGCGCAGGTCGCCGACGACGCCGATGAACTGGACGTGATCCGGGACCTGCAGGCGGCCCTGGCGGACGACCCCGGCGCGCCGGTCCTCGGCGGTAGCGGTGTGGAACGCGCCGCGTACGAGCAGATCATCGACACGCTGCTGCTCATCGTGCTCGCGCTGCTCGGGGTGTCGGTGATCATCGCCCTGGTCGGCGTGGCCAACACGCTATCGCTGTCGGTGCTCGAACGACGGCGGGAGTCGGCGATGCTCCGGGCGCTGGGGCTGTCGCGGGGTCAGTTGCGCGCCACCCTGGCGATCGAGGCCCTGCTCATCGCCGGCGTCGGCGCCGTGGTCGGCATCGTCATCGGGTTGGCGTTCGGGTGGGCCGGGTCCGCGGTACTGCTCGCCGGTATCGGGGAGGTGCCGTTGGTGGTGCCGTGGCGCGAGGTGGGGATCGTGCTGGCGGTGGCGCTGGTCGCGGGGCTCCTGGCCTCGGTGCTGCCGGCCCGCTCGGCGGTACGCGCCGCACCGGTGGAGGCACTGGCCGGGCCCTGACCGCACGCGGGTGGCGGGGTGGCGCGGGCGGCGCGGGTGGCGCGGGTGGTCCACAGCCGGCGCCCGGTTCCACAGCGACCGGGCGGCCGGCGGACCTGCGCCGTCGATAGCGGCCAGGGTGGCGGCAATGGTCAGCACGCCCGCACGCTCCACCCGTCCGCCCGGCCGAACCGATCGGGACGGGTACGCCCGGTTGGCGCACCAGGCGATGCGCACCGGCGCCCACCTCGCCGTCATCGCCGGTCCGGATCCGGGGTGGGTGGTGGGTCTGGCCGGCCGCGGGGTGAGCATCGGTCGGGACCCTCGGTCGGACCTGCCCCTGGCGGACCCCTCGTTGTCACGCCGGCACCTGCGGGTGCGTCAGCGTGGCGGGCGGATCCAGGTCCGTGACCTGGGCAGCGTCAACGGGACCCGCTGGCGCCCGGCCCGGGGCCGCGCCGTGCGTCGCCAGGCCGGTTCGGTGCCCACCCGGTGGCGGCGCCGGACCCGGAAGGTGGGCCGCCGCTGGCGCCAGGTGCGCCCCGGCGACCTGATCCACCTGGGCGATAGCACGTTACAGATCCGGCGCCACCCCTCCCTACCGGCGGTGGCACCGCGGCAGCCGATGGCGTCCGACGGCGCGCTGCCGCGGCTGCTGCTGCCGGTGCTGATGACCGCTGGCATGGTCCCGGTGCTGGCCACCTCCCAGGCGGGGCCGTGGCGGATCGGAATGCTGGTGCTGATGCCACTGGGTCTGCTGGCCGCGGTGGTGTGGCCGCTGATCAACGAACGACGGCGCCGGGGCCGCGGGCCCGCGCGCGCGGACGGCCCGGACGAGCCGGGAACGGACCCGACCGCCGAGTACGGCCCGGATCCTGCGGCCCTGCTGCTCTCCGCGCAGGCCCCGGTCCCGGCCGAGCCCTTCGAGCCGGGGTCCGTGCGATGGGACATCGGCCGGGCGGGTCAGCAGTCACCCTCGAGCCCGTGGGCCCCGCGCCGGCGACCCGGCTCCACGACGGTGCCGGCACCGGAACCGGGTGCCGGGGTGGCGCTGGTCGGCGATCCGGCGGCGGTCGACGGGCTCGCCCGGTACCTGGTGTGCCAGCACCTGTGCGGCCGGCCCGCAGCGGCGGTCACGGCGCCGGACTCGTGGACGTGGATCCCACCTGCCCCGGACGTCCCGGAGTCCGACGGCGCAGAGCCGGTGCGCGGTAGGGAATTGCACGTCGTCGACGCCCGTGCAGCCGGGGACCAGCCACATGCCGCTGCACCGGATGGGCTCCACCTGGTGCTGGCCCGGCACCTGGGACAGGTTCCGGCATGGTGCACCCGGATCGTGGAGGTCCGCGCCAACCACGACCGGCAGGTCTGCAGCCGCTGGGCCCGCACCCTGGTCTCGGTGCGGCCCACTGCCGGTGCGGCCCGGGACCTGCCGCAGACGGTGGACGCGGTCGACCTGCTCGCGCCCACGGATCCGGCCGCGATCCTGGCCACGTGGCGCACCGGCGACGGCGGACTGGCCGCGGACATCGGGCTCGGCGTCGACGGCCCGGTGCACCTGGACCTGGTCCGGGACGGCCCCCACGCCGTCGTCGCCGGCACCACCGGTTCCGGGAAGTCCGAACTCCTCCTCGCCTGGGTGATGGCACTGGCGCGCCGGTACCCGCCGGGCGACGTGGCATTCCTGCTCGTGGATTACAAGGGCGGCGCGACGTTCGCCCCGGTGTCCGCACTCCCCCACGTGCTCGGTCTGCTCACCGACCTGGACGCGACGGCCACCTCCAGGGCACTGGCCAGTCTGCGCGCCGAACTGCAGCGACGTGAGCGTCTGCTCGCGGGCGCCGGGGCCGGGAGCCTGTCGGACTACCGCGCCGCTGCTGCGGCCGAGCCCCTACCGCGGTTGATGGTCATCGTGGATGAGTTCCGGGCCATGTCCGACGACCACCCGGAACACCTGGACGATCTGGTGCGGCTCGCCGCCCAGGGTCGATCGCTGGGGATCCATCTGGTGCTGGCCACCCAACGACCGGCCGGGGCCATCAGCGCCGACATGCGCGCGAACCTGACCGTGCGAGTGTGCCTGCGGGTGCTGGAGGACGCCGACTCACTGGACACCATCGGTTCCGCGGCGGCAGCCCACCTGCCGGCCGTTCCCGGACGGGCGATCCTGCGCACCCAGCGGTCCACCACCTTCCAAGCGGCCTGGTGCGGACCGGCCGACTCCGTGCGAACACTGGCCGGGGACATTGCCACGGCCGCGAACGCGCTGTTCGTCGAGGAACCCTGGCGCGCGCACCTTCCGGCCCCGTGGGCACCGCCGCTGCCCGAGGAGATCGGCCTGGCCGACCTTCGCGCGGCCGCCGACGAGCACGAAGGCGATCCACACCCGGGCGGCCCGAGCCTGCGGTGGCTGCGTACCGACCTGCCCGCCGAGCAGCGGCTGGGCGTGCACGACCTGCACCTGCCCGCCCGGGTCCTGATCAGCGGGCCACCCGGCAGCGGGCGCAGCACCGCCGCGGGCACACTCGCCGCAGCGGCGCTGGGCCAGGGCGTGCCCGTGCACATGCTCACCGGCGCAGAACTCGTCCCCACCGGGGCACCGGCCCTGGGCACCTGGTGCGCCGAGAACGACCCGCGCCGCGCGCACCGGCTGCTCACCCTGGTGACCACCGATCACGGACCGGCCATGGTCATCGTCGACGACGTGGAGTCCTGGGCGGAGGTGCTCGAGGAACCCGCGGGTCCCGGAGGTGGCGTGGACCTGATCACCGCGCTCCTGCGGCAGTCACGGCGCCGCGACCTGTCCCTGGTGCTCACCGCCACCACACCGGCGCACCGGTGGTCGGCCCTGGTGGACCAGCACCTGGTGCTCGCCCCCCGCGATCCGGCGGAGGCTGTCCTGGCCGGGGTGCCCAAGGACCTCGCGGGCACCGGCTGGCCGCCCGGTCGCGGCGTGCTGCTCGGCGCCGGACCACCCGTGGTCGGCCACGTTGCCACCGCCTCAGGGCACGGCGCGGCCACCTGGCCGGAGCCACCAGTGCCCCCGGTGCGATTGCTCCCGCTGCCCGCCCAGGTCACGCTCCGCTCGGCCCCGCCGCAGCAGGGCGCCCACGGGCTCTGGCTCGGTGTGGGCGGTGACGATGCCCGGTGGGTCGGCGCGGACCTGGCTCCGGGCGGGACCTGGCTGGTCGCCGGCACGCCGGGCACCGGTCGCACCACCGCGTTGCGGATGCTCGGCGCGCAGATCCGCGCTCAGGGTCGCGACGAGGTGCACATCGTCGATGACGCCGACCGGGTGGGTGCTGCGGAACTGGCGCGCCTGGAGGCCGCGCTGCAGCAACCCGGTGCGTGCGTCATCGCGGCCGCCCATCCGGACCGGTTGCTGAACGCCTACCACGACCTCGGCGCACGGCTACGCGGGGCCGACGTCATCGTGGCGCTCAGCCCGGTGAGCCCGCACCTGACCGGCACCGAGATCCGCGCGGACCTGGACACCGCCACACCCGGACGGGGCGTGCTGGTGGACGGCGCGCGCGTGGTGCCGGTCCAGTTCGCCCGCCCGGGCGAGGGGTGACTGCCCGCCCGGCCAGGGGTAACTGCCCGCCCCGGGCCAGGAGTGGCAGGCCGCCGCTCACAGCACCGCGTCCGGCCGTCCCCGGCGATCGGTCGCGCGCCGGGAGGCCGGCGTCAGCACACCCACCAGCACCACGACCGCCGCCACCGCAGGCAGCACCGTGGCCCACCAGGCGTCCGCGCCCACCCGGCTCACCCCGATCACCAGGAGCAGCAACTGCCAGGTCACCACCGGGCCGCGGCCCCACCGGCGCCCCTGCCACAGCGCCCATGCCGCCGCGCCGATCAGGAAGGCCAGGCCCAGCAGCACCACAGCGAGGGTGACGATGGTGATCTGGCCCGCCGCGGGGGTGCCGACCAGGCCGCCCAGCCCGGCGACGGCGAGCACCGTCAGGCCCAGCACCTGCAGCGCCACCACCGCCAGCGCGATGATCAGAGCCGCGGGACGCTCGCCGCCGCGGGCGGGATCCGCGCCATCGCGCCGGTCCTGGTCGTTACCGCGCGGGTCCTGGTCGTTACCGCGCGAGTGCCGCTCGTTCCCGCCCGAGCCCTGCTCATGCCCACCCGAGCGGGCGTTCGCCGGTCCCTGATCGTCGTCGGACATGCCTCTACCCTAAGGCTATGGAATAGCCAGACCGCGGGCCCCGCAGGGGGTCAATGGGCCGCTTATCACGTCGAAGAACGCGTGCCCATGTGAGGGATCTCTCAGGTGATCAAAGGGAAAAGATGCGGCCAACCTCTTGTGAAATAGCGCTGCTCATGTGAACCTAATGGAGGACTTTTTCGAGTGCGACCTGCACGTTCGCGCACACCCGCTCTGAGGTTTCGAACGCAGCCTCCGGCTGTGTACGTGCCGGTCCCATGCTTACAAGGAGAGCGCAAACAGATGGATTGGCGTAACCAGGCTGCCTGTCTGACCGAGGACCCTGAACTTTTCTTCCCGATCGGGAACACGGGGCCGGCTCTCGTGCAGATAGAGGAGGCCAAGGCCGTCTGCCGCCGCTGCGACGTCATCGAGACCTGCTTGAAGTGGGCGATGGAGTCCGGGCAGGACGCCGGTGTGTGGGGCGGTATGTCGGAGGACGAGCGTCGCGCACTCAAGCGCCGCACCGCTCGCGCTCGCCGCGCCAGCTGAACCACGGATCGAACGACCGGCGGCCGGTTCCCGTAACGGGGGCCGGCCGCCGTCGTCTTTACCGGATAGTCACAACTCGCCACGGCCATTTCACGAATGGCACACATTCACGCACCACACCACGCCGGTTCGGCGCGGTTTCGCACGGCATGCCGATATCCGCAGTCCCAGGCTGGCGGCGTTACCACATATCTGGGGCGAACCGAGGATAAACCACGACTGCCGGGCCACTATCCAACTTGTGTTGGGAAAGTCAGACCATTTCGCGGACGTCGGCCAGCGTCGCCTCCAGGGTCACCTCGGTGCCCCCTTCCGGCAGCGGACGCCAGTGGATCGACCCGTCGAGCTCGGTAGCCACGAGCGTGCGAACGATCTGTGTCCCCAGGCCGTCCTCGGCCGCCTTCGTGTCCATCCCCACGCCGTCGTCGGCCACCCGTACCCGCAGTTTGGTGCCCTCGCGGTGGGTGTCGATGCGTACCGTGCCGCCGCGGCCGGCCAGGCCGTGCTCCACGGCGTTGGTGACCAGTTCGGTCAGCACCACCGCGAGCGCACTGGCGTCGGTGGCGGGGATCCGGCCGAACTTGCCCGACCTCTCGGTGACCACACTCGCTTCCCCCGAGGCCACATCGGCGGCCATGCGCAGGGTGCGGCCGAACACCTCATCGAAGTCCACCACCTCATCGATGGTCTGGGACAGCGCCTCGTGCACCGTGGCGATGGTGGCCACCCTGCGCATCGCCTCCTCCAGCGCCGTCCGCGCTTCGGCGGACCCGGTCCGTCTGGCCTGTAACCGCAATAATGCGGCCACGGTTTGGAGATTGTTCTTCACGCGGTGGTGAATTTCTCGAATGGTGGCGTCTTTAGTGAGGAGCTCCCTTTCTTGTCGGCGTAATTCCGATACGTCACGAATAAGGAGGACGGCTCCGGTACGTTTTCCGTGCTCGGTTATCGGTAATGCCCGCAGCGATAAAGAAACTCCGCGCGCCTCGACCTCCGTGCGCCATGCGGCCCGGCCCATCACCACCAGCGGGAGGGATTCATCGACCGGGGAGGAATCCTCGATCAACGGGGTGATCACCGCCGCCAAGGAGACGCCGACGATCTCATCGGTCACACCCAACCGGTGCAGCGCGCTCACCGCGTTCGGGCTGGCATAGATAGTCTCCCCCTCGGCGTTCAGCCGCACCAGGCCGTCCCCCACCCGCGGCGCCCCCCGGCGCGGTCCGGCGGCGGCATGGGCGAGCGGGAACTCACCCCGGGCGATCATCGCGCACAACTCGTCCGCCGACTCCACGTAGTTCAGTTCCAGGCGGGAGGGCGTGCGGTTACCGCCCAGGTAGGTCTGGCGCGCGACCACCGCGAGCGTGCGACCGCCGCGGACCACCGGGATGGCCTCCTCCCGGATCGCATAGGATCCCTCCCAGCGCGCTTCGCGCAACCTGGTCTGGGTCTTGCTCTGCGCGGCCGCGAGTAGCGTGTTGCGCAATCCGGGCGGGGCGGACTGCCCGACGACGTCGTCGTGGTACACCGTGGCTCCGGTGGACGGGCGGGCATGGGCCACCGCCACCAGGTCGCCGTCCGTGGTCGGCAACCACAGCACCAGGTCGGCGAAGGCAAGGTCGGAGATGACCTGCCAGTCGGCGACCAGCAGGTGGAGCCATTCGGCATCCTGGGAACTCAGGTCGCTCTTCCGGGCGATCAACGCGCTCATCGTGGACACGCTTCTAGCGTACGCGCCGTGGTACGGGGCCTCGTCCGGCGGGGTGCCCGTCCGGCGGGGCTCCCGGGCAGAGCGATCCGCTGCGGCCCGCGTCCGGGTCGTGAGGAGCCCGGCCCAGGTATCGTTACTCAGCATGCGCTTCGAGGTCACGCACACCTATCCCGCTCCCCCCGGCCAGGTGGGCCGGATGCTCGGGAACGACGACTACCTGCGTGGCAGCGCACACGCCTCCGGCTCGGTGGCGGCCCGGCACGAGGTGGCCCACTCCGAGGACGGCTCGTTCATCGTCTCCGGCACCCGGCGCCTGCCCACCGACACCATTCCGGCGTCGATGCGGTCACTGGTGGGGTCCACCATCGAGTTGAAGATGGTGCAGGCCTGGAGCGGCCCGGACGAGCACGACCACCGCACCGCCACGGTCAGTATCGACATCACCGGTGCTCCCGCGAGGTGCACCGCGCGCAGCCGACTGACCGGTGACGGCGACCACGCCCAGATCGAACACGTCGGCGAGGTCGAGGTGCCGATTCCCCTGGTGGGTCCCACGGTGGAACAGGCCGTCGTCGATGCGGTGCGCAAGGCCCTGGACGCCGAGCACGGCGTGGCGCTGGAGCATCTGCGGGCGGCGGGACCGCCTTCGTGACCTCCGGCGGTACCCGTGACGTGCAGATCCACCCTGCCCGCGCGGCCGTCGAGGATCTGGCACGTCGCAGTCGAGATGGCGCGGTCCCGCCCCTGGGCGGTCCCCATGCGTTCGATCCCGAGGTTGCCCGGCGGTACCGGCCCGCCGCGGTGCTGGCGCTGTTCGCGCCGACAGTGAACCCCTCGGCCCGCGCCGCCGATCCGGGGGTGGATGTGTTCCTGGTGCAGCGGTCCCGGGCATTGCGCCATCACCCCGGGCAGATCTCCCTTCCCGGCGGGGGGCTCGAACCGGATGAGTCGCCGGCCGCGGCGGCGGTGCGGGAGACCCATGAGGAGATCGGCCTCGATCCGCAGCGCGTGGAGGTCCTCGGGGAGTTGCCCCCGGTGCTGGTCCCGGTGAGTTCGTTCGTGGTGCACCCGGTGCTGGGATGGACCGAGGCCGCCGGCTTCGAGCGCGCCCAGCCCGGGGAGGTGCTGCACTGCCTGCGGGTGGCGGTGGGCGACCTGCTCGACCCCTCGACGCGCAAGTACGTCCAGCTCGCCGAGTTCCCGGGCGCTTTTCGCTCGAACGGGTTCCGGTTGCCGGTCGGATGGGTGTGGGGGTTCACCGGCAACCTCCTGGATCACTTGTTCAGCCACCTGGGCTGGAACCGGCCGTGGGATACCTCCGCCCGGTACCTGATGCCCCTCGCCGAGGCGCGCGGGCAGGGCGCTGATCCAGTGCCCACCGAGGAGGACTGAGGAGCGGGGCGGAACGCGGCCCGGTCGATCCCATCGCCGCGCGGCCGGCCCCATTCCCGCAGTTCCGGGACGCTAACGGGCGCTCACCACGGTGCGCGGCAGCGCCGGGCCGCCACATGCAGGTGAGCGGCGATCAAGTCCGCTGCGCTCCGGATCCGCGTTGCCGAGGGGAAGGCGTTCACGTCGATCACGACCGGGCCGCGCTCGGTGACCAACAGGTCCACGCCGCACAGTTCCAGCCCGACGGCGGTCGCGGCCGCCCGCACGAGGTCCGCGTGCGGGGATTCGGGTCCCGCGGTGCGTCCGGGCGGTTCCGACCCGCCCACCGGCGCCGCTCCCCCTCCCCTGCCGCCTCGCCAGGCGGTCCGCACCGAGGCACCGAACACGTAGGCCTTGAGTTCGCTGCCCTCGGCATACTCCTGGACCAGATACGGCCCGGGGAACGGCGGTGCGGCCGGCGCCGACCCCGGCAGCAGGACACCGGCGCCCCGACCGCTGCGGGCGTCGAGGGCCTTGATCACGCGCCCGGCGGAGCGTGCGGCCCGATAGTCCGGCTCGACGTCGAAGTCCGGCACGGGGATCCCGGCGCCCCGCAGGGTGCGCAGCAGGTCCACTCGCCGGTGGGTCAGTGCCGTGGCGAACGGGTCGTTGCAGCACCGGTCCGCCCACGGTTGCAGCCGCCGTAGCACCGCCGGGTCCAATCCCCGCTGGGCGATCAACGTGGCATCGCCCAGGTCCGCCCGTACCGGGCGCACGTCATCCCCCACCCGCCAGGCGTCGTCGTCCGCCGCTGCCTTCGGCACCACCACCCGCACCGCCTCGCCCCGGGCACGGAGTTGCTCGATCGCTTCGGCGATGACCGGTGAGCGATGTGCCGGTTTGCCCAGCACGAACACCAGCGTCATGGCGCAAGTCTGGCAGGCATGAGCAGCGCCGCGGCGAACCTCCCATTACGCGCGCCGCGGACCGGGGCGTGCCACCATCGAGCCATGACCAAGTCGAAGACGGCCCTCTGGGCAGAACGCACCGGTACCCGCACCTACATCGGCCGTAGTTCCACCGGTGCCGAGGTCACCATCGCACCGCATGGCACCGAGGGGGCTTTCAGCCCGTCCGACCTGTTCGCGCTCGGTCTGGCCGCCTGCAACCTGATGAGTGCCGATTCGGTGCTGGCCCGCCGCCTGGGCGATGATTTCGATGCGACCGTGGGGGTGCAGACCCGGCTGGTCGGCGGGCAGAACCGGTACGGCCGGGCCGATGTGGAGATCGTGGTGGACCTGACGAATCTGTCGACCGAGGAACGGGACCAACTGGTCGAGCTGGTGCACCGGGCGGTGGAACGGGGCTGCACCGTGGGCCGCACGTTGGATGCGGGCATGCCACAGCAGTTACACGTGACGTCGGAAGGATGAGCGCGATGGCCGGTGGTCTGGACGCCCTGCTGGATAGTGCATTGACGATTCCGTCGGTGCAGGTGCACCGGTATGTGGACCGGGTGCGGGCCAAGTATCCGGACCATCCGCCCGAGGAGGTACTGCGCATATTGCAGAAGCAGTACCTACGAACCGTGAGCGGGTCGGGCGGAGCGGTCGGCGCGGTCGCGGCGATGCCGGCGCTCGGGACCGGAGTGGCGCTCGCGTTGACCTCCGGGCAGGTGGCCACCTTCCTGGCCGCGTCCGCCGCATACGCGATGGCGGTTGCCGATCTGCACGGGATCCCGGTCGACGACGTCCCACGGCGGCGGGCAGTGTTGCTCACCGCACTGCTGGGTCCCCAGGGGCCGCGCATGCTGGAGCAGCAACTCGGGGTATCCAGCCTGACATGGGGGCGCACACTGATGACCCGGGTGCCGTTGGGCACGGTGAAGGCAGTCAACCGGACCCTGCGTAAACGCGTGATCGCCTCCACGTCGGCGAAGACGGGCTCGCTCCTGGTGGGCCGGTTGTTGCCCTTCGGCGTGGGTGCGGTGGTCGGCTACAGCGGTGGCCGGGTCATAGGACGGACGATTATCCGGGGCATCGCCAGCGCGTTCGGGCCGCCGCCGGAGCAGTTCGCCCGCGACATCGGCCCGCTGGACGATGTAGCGACGCCGGACCACCTGGCCGGGCCCGCGGCGCCGGACACGCAGGACTCGTCAGCGGCGTCGGACCACCTCGCCGGGCCAGCGGCGTCGGACACGCAGGACTAGCCCCAGGGCAGGCCGCTCCGGCGGAGTTGGCCCGCGGCGGGGACCAGCCGCCCTACGATGGACCTCATGGCGGACAGACAGTATGAGGACCTGCTCGATCTAGTCCTACGAGCGGGCACCGCGAAGGACGACCGGACCGGCACCGGTACGCTGTCGCGGTTCGGTCACCAGTTGCGTTACGACCTGTCCGCCGGTTTCCCGCTGATCACCACCAAGCGGGTGCACATGAAGTCGATCGTGCACGAGTTGCTGTGGTTCCTGCGCGGGGATTCCAACATCGCTTACCTGCGCGAGAACGGCGTGCGCATCTGGGACGAGTGGGCCGATGACGACGGCGAACTCGGCCCGGTCTACGGCGTGCAGTGGCGATCATGGCCGACGCCGGACGGCGGGCACATCGACCAGATCGCCCGGGTGCTGGAACAGTTGCGATCCGACCCCGACTCGCGGCGAATCATCGTCTCGGCCTGGAACGTCTCGGAGTTGGACGCCATGGCACTGGCACCGTGCCACGCGCTGTTCCAGTTCTACGTGGCAGACGGCAAACTCTCCTGCCAGTTGTACCAGCGGAGCGCCGACCTGTTCCTCGGCGTGCCGTTCAACATCGCCTCCTACTCGCTGCTGACCCACATGGTGGCCCAGCAGGTGGGCCTGGGCGTAGGGGACTTCATCTGGACCGGCGGGGACTGCCACATCTACTCCAACCACGTCGACCAGGTGCGCGAGCAACTGGAGCGAGAGCCCTATGAGTTCCCGCAACTGGAACTGCACCAGGCGCCGGACCTGTTCTCCTACACCGCGAGCGACATCCAGGTGGTCGGATACCAGCACCACCCGGGGATCAAAGCCCCCATCGCCGTCTGAGCGACCGGAGCGGCGGAGGGATGCTGGGGATGATCTGGGCCCAGGCGAAGGGCGCGGTGATCGGCCGTGACAACGATCTGCCGTGGCACCTTCCGGAGGATCTCGCGCACTTCAAGGAGACGACGCGGGGCCATCCGGTGATCATGGGCCGCAAGCAGTGGGAGTCGCTACCCGACCGGTTCCGTCCCCTGCCCGGGAGACGGAACATCGTGCTCACCCGACGCGCAGATTACGATGCGCCGGGAGCGGACGTGGTGGCCAGCCTTCCGGCCGCCCTGGCTCTGGTCGATGGTGAGGAAGCCTGGATCTGCGGCGGGGGCGAGATCTACAAGCAAGGCATGGACGTTGCCGACGTGCTGCTCGTCACCGAGATCGACCTCGAGGTGGAGGGCGATGTGTACGCGCCCCCGATCACCGAACCGTGGCGAGCCGTCGATATCGGCGACTGGCAGCAGAGCCGCACCGGGCTACGATTCCGGATCCTGCGTTATGAGCGCGACACCGACGCCGGTTAACGTACGGGTGCGGTAACGCAACGACGAACCACATCGCGCTCCTCGACGGCGCCTGCCGTAGCGGCTCTGATCGGGGGGCTTCTGGTCAGGCGGCCCGGATTGGTGGTCGAGGTCCGCCGCCTGGTGCGGTGAGGCCGCCATAGGTGGCCTGCATGCTGCGTGCGTCGCTTGACGCTCCTGCTCGGGTTCGGTCACCGGTGAGTCACTGGGTGCGGTTGCGGGTCTGGGCTTGCGCACCAGTGGGGTGGTTCAGAAGGGGGGTGGGTCGTCTTCGGTGGGGTGGTCGGGGTGTGGGTCTGGTGGGGTGGGCCAGGGGATGGGGGTGCGGTGGGGGTCGAGGAGGTGGGTGCCGGCGGGGTCGGTGCGGTAGGTGTGTCCGGAGGGGGTGGTCCATTCGTGGACGTGGGGGTGGGGACTGTGGTGGGTGAGGTAGCCGTCGGTTTTGAGGAGGTGGTGGTGGCGGCAGATGGGGTGCAGGTTCCAGGCGGCGGTGGGGCCGTGGGGGAAGGGGATGGTGTGGTCGATGTCGGCGTGGCGGGATTGGACGCCGCAGCCGGGGGCGATGCAGTAGGGGGTGGCGGCCAGGATTTGTTCTCGGAGCCAGGCGGGAGGTTTGTATTGGCGGGCGGTGACTTCCAGGGGGCGTTGGGTGAGGGGGTCGGTGACCAGGCGTTTCCAGGTTCCGCCGGCGGCGTAGGCGCGGGCGAGGTCGGCCGGGATGGGGCCGTAGCCTTCGAGGTCGGCGGTGTCGTGGTCGGTGCCCATCAGGGCCGAGAGGGGCAGGGTGATGCGGATCTGGGCTTTGGCTCCCCCCACGGTGCCCAGGGGCAGGGGGCGCAGGCGGATCTGGTCACAGGTGCACCCGGGGGCCTGCTCGCCGGCTGCGGCTTCGCCCGCAGATGGGCCGGGCGGCTCCGACTCCCCCGGCGCCGATGCCGCTGATGGGTCGGGCGGCTCGGACTCCTCCAGCGCCGATGCCAGTGTTGGATCGGGCGGGGGTGGTGGGCCGGTCTTGGCGGGGTCGGGTGGATCCGTGGCCTCCGGTTCTGGGGGTTCGGGTGGCGTGCCGGCCATCGGGCGCGGTGGGTCGGCATCCTGGGGGTCCGGGGGCTTGGTGTTGGTCCGAGCCGGTGGATCGGGTGGGTCTGTGTCGGGCGGACCGGGTTGCGAACCGGGCGGCACGGGCCGGTGGCCTTGGTTTTCCCCGGCGCCTTCGGCGGTACTACCAGCGTCGGTGCTGGTGGCGTGGGTGTCGTTGCCGTCGGTGTGGTGGACGGGGCAGTGGTGGGCGGTGACGCCGCCGGTATGGGTGCGGTCCGTGTCGGTGCCTGCGTTGGCATCGGGGGTGCCGTCGGCGTCGGTGTCGGTGTCGGCGGCTTCGGTGTCGGTGTCGGTGCCTGCGTCCTTGGTGTCGGCGTCGGTGGTGGTGCAGGTGGGGCAGGGGCCGAGGTAGCCGTGGGCTAGGGCGGAGTGGGCCATGGTGGCTAGGGCGTCGGTGCGTAGGTGGTCCAGGGTGCGGGTATCGCCGCTGGTTCTGGCGGTGCGGGCGGCGGCTTCCAGGGCGGTGTGTAGGGCCATGGCGTCGGTGGCGGGCCAGGTGATCCGGGTGGCGGCCATGCCATCGGGCAGCATCTGCGGGGCCCCGACCCGTCGGGCGCGGCGGGCCCGGCGGTGCCGGGCGGCGAAGTCCTCGGGGTCCACGCGGGCGATGGTCTGGTCCACTGCCCGCCGCAACTGGGGCAGGGTGCGCAATGGGCCACCGCCGGTGAGGACCTCTTCTTGGACGGCCAGGGCCAGCTCGGCGGGGAGGTGGTTGGTGCGTTCGATGAGCATGTCGGCCTTGGCGGCATCGATCACCCCGGCCCGCAGCGCCTCGGCGGTGATCATCCCGGCCCCGGTGGTCATCGCCGCCCCGGCATCGATCAACCCCCGGGCCTGCTGACGCGTGGTGCCCAGCCGGAAGGCGATCTCCGCCGCGGCCACCGGGCGGGCGGCCTCGGTCGCCGGGCGCCGCCCGGTACGCGCCGGCGCCTGCGGACGGGTGGCCAACTGGTGGGCCACCATCCGCTTGCGATACGCGGCCATGGCCTCGATCCGGTCCCAGGCGGCCAGCACCTCCACCAAGGTGTAGGTATCCACGCCGGCGGTCTCGACCTGCTCCAGGGCCACCATCGCCTGCCCATCGACATGCTGGCGGGCCAGCGCCCCGACATCGACCACCCCACCACCGGCGGCCGGGGCCACTCCGATGGGTAACTGCCCCGGGCCCGGCAGCGGCCACGGCGCACCACCGGGGGCACCAGCGGCATGGGCCAACCCCTCCGCCCCACTGCCGGCACCCATGGCCGCCCGCACCTGCTCCGGGCTATTGGCCACCGGCGGCACCTGCCCGGGGGCGTTGACCACCGGCAAACCCGGACCCTCCCCCAGGTGGGCATCGCGCCCGACCTGCGTGGCGGGGTCCTGGGGCCGTTCACCACGCCGCGGGGAGCCGGGCTCATCGATACCGGCCGACAGACCCTCCAGGAACGGGGCATCGCCGAACGGACCACCGGAGAACAGGCCGCCGTCTGCTTCGGCTTCGTGCTCGTAACCTTCGGTCTCATCGCGGTCGAGCATGTCGGCAAGCGCGGCGATGTCATCGCGGGTGGGTGGTGGGCCCAAGTAGGCGCGGATGGTCGCCTCGTCCTCCTCCGGCCCGGGGGCCACCACCGGTTCCCAACCCAGGGCCTTCAGGTGCTCATCGGGCAGCGCCGGCACCACACTGGGGCAGGTCGGCACCCGGGTCACCCCACCCAGCCGGCGCTGATCGGCCCGCCACGACCGGGCAACCGTGGCCCGCTCACCCAGCCACCGCCCAGATTCGCCGTCATGAACCGCCATCCCGCCCGGCGCCCCACGGGCCCGCCCCAACCGCGTCCACCCCACCACCGGCACAGGCCCCTCACCCAGCCCCGAGGAACCCGAGGACGGCGAACCGGGAGAGGAGTTGGCCGGCGGGGAACCCGGAGACGGGGAATCGGACGGCAGCGAATTGGTCGGCGTAGAACTGGGCGGCGGGGAACTGGGTGACGG
>CALKWS010000253.1 GCA_938004115.1 uncultured Ruaniaceae bacterium | reverse complement strand
CGGGCGGTGACCGTACCGCCGAGCAGGGTGAGCACCGCGGGCATCTCCGCGGCCGGGTCGGCGTGCACCAGGCTGCCCACGGTGGTGCCGCGGTTGCGGATGGTGGGGTGGGCCACGTGCCCCAGCGCCTGCCGCAGCAGCGGCACCCGGGCTGCTGCCTCGTCGTCGTGCTCCAGCCGCGCGTGCCGCACCAGGGCGCCGATGGTCACCCCACCGGCATCGACCCGCACCTCACCCAGCTCGGGTTCGAGGCGGTTGATGTCGATGATGTTCTCCGGGGTGGCCAGCCGCATCGCCAGTACTGGCACCAGGCTCTGCCCGCCGGCCAGCACCTTGGCCTCCGGGCCGCGCTCGGCCAGGAGGTCGAGTGCCTCCTGGACCGAGCGCGGGGCGTGATAGGTGAACTTCGGGGGCTTCACGCGCCTCCTTCAGACATCGGGATGGTCAACGGCGCTCCGGTGCCTCGTCGGCGGGGCCGTCCTGGGTCCGGGTGGGATCGCCGTTCTGTACCTTCATCACCCCGAACTCATCGGTCTTCAGGTGGGCCGGGGCGAAGGGCCGGAACAGGTGGTAGAAGAGGATCGCCACGATCGTGCCGAGCGCGATGCCGGTGATCGAGAACGTCTCGGTGAACTCCAGCGACACGTCGCCCACACCGATGATGATGCCAGCGGCCAGCGGCACCATGTTCACCGGGTTGCCGAAACTGACGTTGTTGTCCACCCAGATCTTGGCGCCCAGCAACCCGATCATGCCGTACAGCACCACGGTGATCCCGCCCAGCACACCGTCCGGCACCGCGGCCACCGCGGCACCGAACTTCGGGGAGAACCCGAAGAAGATCGCCACCAGCGCGGCCACGTAGTACGCGGCGGTGGAGTACACCCGGGTGGCGGCCATCACGCCGATGTTCTCCGCATAGGTGGTGGTCGGCGCAGAACCGACGAATCCGGCGAGCGTGGTGGCCACACCGTCACCGATGAACGCCCGGCCCATGTACGGGTTCAGGTCCCCGCCGGTCATCTCCTGCACCGCCTTGACGTGCCCGGCGTTCTCCGCGACCAGGGCGATCACGCCCGGCACCACGAGCAGGATGAACGTGGCGGAGAAGGTGGGCAGGTGCGCACCGGACAGCACGGTGCCGTCGGGCTGGGTGATGGTCTGCGGCAGGCCGATCCAGGCGGCGTCGGCCACGGCCGAGAAGTCGATCCGGGTGACCCGCTCACCGGCGTCGTTCAACTGGCCGCCGTCGATCAGGTCGAACAGCCAGGAGATCACGGTGCCGAACACCAGACCCAGCAGCACCGCCACCCGGCCCAGGAAACCGCGGATGACGACGGCGGCGAAGATCACGAAGATCATCGTCAGCACCGCCACCCACTGGTCGGCCGGCCAGTAGATCCCGGCGACCACGGGGGCGAGGTTGAACCCGATGAGCATGACGACGGCGCCGGTCACCGCGGGCGGGAGCACCTTGTTGATCACCCGCCCGCCGAGGAAGTGGACGATGACGCCCACGACGATGAGTATCAGCCCGGCGATGAGGAACGCGCCGGTCACATCGGAACTCTCCCCGCCCTGGGCGCGAATCGCCGCCGCCGCGGCCACGAACGCCGCCGAGGTGCCCAGGTAGGAGGGGACTTTGTCGTTGACGATCAGCAGGAAGATGATCGTGCCGATACCGGACATCAGCACCGCGAGTTGCGGGTTGAGGCCCATCACGATGGGGAAGACGAAGGTGGCGCCGAACATCGCGACCACGTGCTGACCGCCCAGACCGATGGTGCGGGGCCAGGACAATCGTTCGTGCGGGGCCACGACGGCTCCGGGTTGGGGGGTCTTGCCTCCGTCGTGCAACTTCCACTTCAACGCCATGGCGGTGACTCCTCTCCGTCGGGGCAGCTCTGCTCCGAACGTCCGGGTTGTGGGGCAACCCACAGTTAGATAGGCAGACTACGCAAACCACGGGCACAGATCATTGGCAACACCCGACAGGTGAACCCGGGGACCTTTGGTGAGATTTCCACGCCCGTCCCGCGGTCCGTCGTGGCGCGGAGTGGGACTGTGTCCGGGAGAGCCCGTCGCCGCGATGCCGCGGTGACGTGTCTGAACGATGCCCGCTCGCCCCAGTGCCAGGAGGGTCTGTGCCCACCCATGAACTGATCATCGAGAACGCTCGCCTGCTGGATGCGGAGGGCTTGCACACGATCGGGATCGACGACGGTCACATCACCGCGGTCTCCGCCGTGGGCGGCGACCTGGGCGCGGGAGGTGACCGGGGTGCCGCCCGGGTCGTCGACGCCGCCGGGAACCTGGTGACGCCGTCGTTCGTCAACGGTCACATGCACCTGTGCAAGACCTACACCTACAACGATCAGGACCACGCGGCGCTGGACGCCTACGCGACTGGCACGATGGGCGGGGCGATGCGCGGCATCGAACTGGCATCGGCGGTCAA
Source organism: uncultured Ruaniaceae bacterium (assembly GCA_938004115.1). Taxonomy (GTDB): domain Bacteria; phylum Actinomycetota; class Actinomycetes; order Actinomycetales; family Beutenbergiaceae; genus CALKWS01. Next base: position 833 of record CALKWS010000253.1, on the reverse strand, counting down.
GGCCAACTACACACCCGAGAGCGTCTACCGGGGTGCGATACGCGCGGCGCGTGAGGGAGTGCGCAACGGTGTGCTGCTCATGCAGGCCTTCGCGGACACCGACACGGCGGCGGGGATGGCCGGCCTCGACGGTGTGCTGCGCGTGCGGGACGAACTGCGCGACCACGTCGATATCCGGGTGGTCGCCTTCCCGCAGGACGGCGTCATCAAGGATCCCGGTGCCGAGGACCTCATCCGGCGGGGCGTGCAGGCCGGCGCGGACGTCGTGGGCGGGATCCCGTGGATCGAACTGACCGACGGCGAGGCGCGCAGCCACGTGGACCGGATGCTCGAGATCGCCCAGCGGGCGGACAAGCGGGTCGCGATGCTCGTGGACGACACCGGTGACCCGACGATGCGGACCCTGGAGTACCTGGCCGAACGTGCGGAGTCCCTCGGCCTGGGCGGACGGGTGACCGCCTGCCACGCCCGGGCCGCCGGCACCTACCCCGAGGCATCCTTCGACCGCCTCACCAAGTTGCTGCTGCGGGCGGGAGTGGGGGTCGTCTCCGACCCGCACACCGGTTCCCTGCACGCCCGCCCGTACGACCTGTACGACGCCGGTGTGCCGGTGGGGCTCGGTCAGGACGACATCGAGGATGCCTACTACCCGCTCGGGCGGCACAACATGCTCGAGGTCGCCTTCCTCGCCGCGCACATCCTCGGTGACCTGCGTCCGCACCGGCTGCGGACCGTGTTCGACATGATCACGGTCAGCGGCGCCCGCGCGCTGGGTGTGCAGGACCACGACCTCGCCGCGGGCAACCCGGCGAACCTCGTGGTGCTGCACGGTC
>CALKWS010000252.1 GCA_938004115.1 uncultured Ruaniaceae bacterium | reverse complement strand
CGGGCGGCGCGGTGTGCTGGTCACCCGGAGGTTCCTGCCAGACTGGGGGCCTATGGAAGTCATCATCCAAGAGCCTCGCGAGGGGGCGACCCTCGCCGCTGATGCCATCGTCGCGCTCCTCGACGCCAAACCCGACGCCGTGCTCGGCCTGGCCACCGGCTCCTCCCCGCTCGGGGTCTACGAGGCGCTCGCCGAGCGGTACCGCGCCGGGGAGGTCAGTTTCGCCAGAGCCAGCGCGTTCTTGCTCGATGAGTACGTCGGACTGGACGCCGACCATCCGCAGCGGTATCGCAACGTGATCCAACGCGAACTCGTCGATCACGTGGACCTGGACCCCGCCCGCGTGCACGGCCCGGATGGGTTGGGCGGGGATATTCCCACCGCATGCGGCCGGTTCGAGCAGGCGATCGTGGACGCCGGGGGCGTGGACCTGCAGTTGCTCGGGATCGGCACCGACGGGCATATCGCGTTCAACGAACCGGGCTCCTCGCTCGCCTCCCGGACCAGGATCAAGACGCTGACGATGCAGACACGGCGGGACAACGCCCGGTTCTTCGACGGGGACGTCGACCAGGTACCCACCCACGCCCTGACCCAGGGGCTGGCCACCATCATGGCCGCCCGGCACATCATCCTGCTCGCCCAGGGCGGGGGGAAGGCCGAGGCGGTGCACCACATGGTGGAGGGTGCGGTGAGTGCGATGTGGCCGGCCACCGTCCTGCAGCACCACCCGCGCGTGAGCGTGCTGATCGACGAGGACGCGGCGGACCGGCTGCAGCTCGGCAACTACTACCGCATGGCGTACGCCACCAAGCCGTCCTGGCAGGGGCTGTAACGCGAGGGGCCCGAACCGTCCCGGGCGGACGGTCCGGGCCCCGCCGGCGGCGGGGCTGGCTCAGACGTGCTGGGCGGCCGCCGGCTGCGGTTCGTCCTGCTCGCGCCAGGGATTGGGCTGGATGTTCTCCGGCAGGTCCATCGCCTCCCGGGCGCTGTCGGTGCGGGTGCGCCACCACACCAGCGCCGCCGCGAGCGCTGACAGGCCCATCGCCACCAGCATGAACGGGCCGCCGGCGCCGGCCTCGCGTTCGAACATGCCGTCGAAGTCCGCTCCCATCGCGGCGTTGTAGATCATCAGGAAGGTGTTGTTGGCGGCGTGCGCGATGATCGCGCCCTCCAGACCCTGGGTGCGCCAGGTGATCACCGCCATGGACAGCCCGAACACCGCGTAGTAGGCGTTCAGCCAGATGTCACCGGCACCGTGGGCGATGGCGAACACGATGCTGGAGATGATCGCCCCGATCACCAGCGCGACCCGGGGGTTGCGGAACCAGCCGCCCACCGCCCGGTGCAGCAGGCCGCGGAAGGCCACCTCCTCACCGGCCGACTGCAGCGGGGTGGTGAGGATCGCGACCAGGATGAACGCCAGCGCGGTGGATGTGAACGCGCCGACTTCCTCGGCGGGCAGGAAGAGCGGGCTGGCGAGCACGTAGAGCAGGTAGAGCGGCACCAGCACCGAGGCCAGGATGCCGAACAAGCGCCACCGGATGCGCCCGGAGACGGCGTGCAGCGTGCCCGGCCGCACACCGTAGAGCAGGCGCTGGATCCCCAGCGACAGCGGCCACAACGCGGCCAGGGCGAGGTTCGTCGCCGCCAGGCCCAGCGGCGTAAGACTCAACTCCTCGATCGAGTCGGACTCGATGATCAGCACGACGCCGGCGGGGATCTGCAGGACGAAGAACCCCAATGCGAGTAGCACGATCGCAACCACCCCGCGCCACACGTTGCCGCCCTGGGAGCGGTGCAGCGCGTGGTGGTAGGGGCGTGGTGGCTGCCAGGCGGGCATCGGGGGGTATCCGGGGGCCGGGGCGTAACCCGGTGCGGGCGCACCGGCAGGGTGCTGGGGCTCGAGTGGGTAGCCGGGCGGCGGTGCACCGTAGCCGGGCACCGGTCCCGGGGCCGGACCCGAGGCGGCGTAGGGCCCAGGATTCTGGCCTGCCGGCGGCTGGGGACCCTGGCCTGCCGGCGACTGGGCGCCCTGCCAAGCCTGCTGGTCCGGTTGCGGTGACCGCGGGGCGTAGGGGTTGTACGCCGGCTGGTCCTGGAGACCCTGAGGCCCCGGACCCTCACGGCCGGGTGCGTTGTTCGCATCGGTCATGGTTCCAGTTTGGCCTACTCCGCCCCGTGGCCGTGCACCACATCGGGCTAGGCTGGCAGCGGTTCACGTCAAAATCCGCGGAGGTGCCCGTGGGCGTCGAGGAGCAGTCCCACGACCGTGAAGCCGCGCGCCGCCGCGCCGCGGTGCGCACCGTGATCGCCTGGGTGGGACCGATGCTGGCCCTGGCCCTGTTCGTGCTGCTGTACATGCTCTGGTAAGCGGCGCCCACCGGAACCGCCCCCAGCCGCTCGCCGTCGGGCCTTACCCTGGGATCGCTATGCAGAACCTCAACGACCCACGCCGCGTGCCGAACTTCCCGCACCAGGGTGAGGATGACCTGCCCCGTCGTCGCCCGCTGTGGGTTTCGGTGGTGGCCATCATCGCGATCCTCGCGCTGGTCGCCAGCGGTGTTGCGGTGGCGCTGAGTTACCTGGCCGCGGTGCTCTGAGCCGCACCGGCTGACCAGCCGCGCCGTCGTCGCGCACGGCTGTGCTCGCGCGCGGACCAGGTGTCCACATGCTGGTACGACCCGGACCGTCATGGCGAGCCGCGGCGAACCTGACGCACCCTTCTGGAGGTAACGGGCCGAGCGGCCCGTGCTCAGAAGGGAAGATCATGTCACGTTCGCGAACCACCGGTGCAGCCCTGATCCTGTCGAGTGTTCTGGTGCTGTCCGCCTGTGGTTCCAACGCGAGCGGACAGAACGACGACGGCGCATCCGCAGCCGGGGGCGGGGAGCCCGTGACCGGAGGAACCCTGGTGTACCTGGAGCACCAGGCGCACGAGAACCTCTACCCGCCGGACGCCGGCTTCTACCCCAACGGCGGCATCGTCAACAACATCACCGACCGGCTGGTGTACCAGGATCCTGAGACCCTGGAGTTGGAGCCGTGGATCGCCACCGACTGGCAGATCAACGAGGACGCCACCGAGTACACCTTCACCATCCGCGACGACGTCACCTTCTCCGACGGCACCCCGCTGGACGCCGAGGCGGTCGCGGCGAACTTCGACCTGTACGGCAAGGGTGACCCCGAGCGGGCGCTGATCGTCTCCGAGGCGATCAACAACTACTCCCACAGCGAGGTGATCGACGACACCACGGTGGCCTTCCACTTCGAGGCCCCCGCCCCGGGATTCCTGCAGGCCACCGCCACGATCAACTCCGGGCTGCTGCACCCGGACACCCTGGCCGGCTCGTTCGAGGACTTCGCCCCGGGCAACTCCACCGAGGTGATCGGCACCGGCCCGTTCGTGATCACCGAGGAGTCGCTGGGCACGTCCCTGACGCTGACCGCCCGGGAGGACTACGACTGGGCTCCGCCGTCGCTGGAGCACCAGGGCCGGGCCCGCCTGGACGCGGTGCAGATCGAGGTCACCCCGGAGGACAGCGTGCGGGTGGGGTCGCTGCTGTCCGGGCAGGCCGATGTGGTCCGGTACGTCCAGGCCCAGGACGAGGCCCAGGTGGCCGGTGCCGGGTTCGACATCTACGCCCCGCAGACCAACGGGGTGAACAACTCCATCTCCATCCGGTTCGGCCACGAGATCCTCTCCGACCTGCGGGTGCG
>CALKWS010000251.1 GCA_938004115.1 uncultured Ruaniaceae bacterium | reverse complement strand
GGTGCACCACTTGAGGAGGCCAGAATGAGCGTTCGCGACCGAGTCGCCCGGCATCGTGCTCAGATGCGCGCCAAAGGCCTCCGACCCATCGAAGTATGGGTTCCCGATACGAACCGTCCGGGCTTCGCGGAAGAAGTCCGCCGCCAAGCATCCGCCGTCAACGATTCCGACCAGAGCGACGACGTCATGGACTGGATCGAATCAGTCTCCGCTGACTTGGACGAGGAGGAGTGAACCGCGGCGAGATCTGGTTGGTGAGCGGCGGAGTCTACGCATCCAAACCCCGTCCGGCGTTGGTGATCCAGGACGAATTGTACGAATTGGACTCGTCAGTGACGGTCATCCCGATCACCAGCACGTTGATCGATGCACCGCTATTTCGCTTGCGACTCACTGCGGCCGAGACGACCGGCTTGCGTGAGGACAGCGAGGCAATGGTCGATAAGATCACCACGATCCGACGTCGTCACGCGATCAGGCGTATCGGTCGCGTCTCGAACAGCGACCTGTTGGCCATCGAGCGCCTCCTCATGGCGCATCTGGGCATCGCCCGCTGAATGATCATCGCCACGGGCAGGGTGGCGACAATGTGCCGGGATGACGCGCGCCGACGTACGCCGGGTTACCTCGCCGCGAGGCGTTGGCGCAACGCGCGGAGTTGTGCGGGCATCTGCGCCGGGAGGCGGTCGCCGAAGGTGGCGAAGTACTCCTCGGTGACGTCGGCTTCCGCCTCCCACGCGGCCGGGTCGATCTGGAAGGTGGCCTCGAGGTCGCCCGGGTCCAGGTCCAGGCCGTCGGTGTTCAGGTCCTCCAACTGGGGTTGGGCGCCGGTGGCCTCCTCGCGGGCGCCGACGGTGCCGGCGACGCGCTGGGTGATCCAGGCGATGACGCGGGAGTTCTCCCCGAACCCGGGCCACAGGAACCGCCCGTCGGGGCCCTTGCGGAACCAGTTCACCTGGAAGATCGCCGGAGCGTGCTCGCCGAGGCGTTCGCCCATGGCCAGCCAGTGGGACCAGTAGTCGGCCATGTTGTACCCGCAGAACGGGAGCATCGCGAACGGGTCGCGGCGCAGTTCCCCCACGGTTCCCTCGGCCGCCGCAGTCTGTTCGGAGGACACGGTGGCGCCCATGAACACCCCGTGCTCCCAGTCGTAGGCCTGGGCCACGAGCGGCACGTTGGAGGCGCGGCGGCCGCCGAAGAGGATCGCGTCGATCGGGACTCCGGCCGGGTCCTCCCACTCCGGGGCGATGGAGGGAGCCTGGTCGGCGCGCACGGTGAACCGGGAGTTCGGGTGAGCCGCGGGCCGGCCGGAGTCCGGGGTCCAGTCCTTGCCCTGCCAGTCGATCAGGTGCTCCGGCGGTTCATCGGTCAGGCCCTCCCACCACACGTCACCGTCGTCGGTCAGGGCGACGTTGGTGAAGATCACATCGCGGTCCAGGGCGGCGATCGCCGTCGGGTTGGTGCTCTCCCCGGTGCCCGGGGCGACGCCGAAGAACCCGGCCTCGGGGTTGATCGCCCGCAACCGTCCGTCCGGCCCCGGGCGCATCCAGGCGATGTCGTCGCCGATGGTCTCGGCCTTCCACCCCGGGATGGTGGGCTGCAGCATGGCGAGGTTGGTCTTGCCGCAGGCCGAGGGGAATGCGGCGGCCAGGTGGAACACCTCGCCGCGGGGGTTGGTGACCTTCAGCAGCAGCATGTGCTCGGCGAGCCAGCCCTCATCGCGGCCGATCACCGAGGCGATCCGCAGGGCGTAGCACTTCTTGCCCAGCAGCGCGTTGCCGCCGTAGCCGGAGCCGTAGGACCAGATCTCGCGGGTCTCGGGGAAATGGCTGATGTACTTGGTGTCCGAGCACGGCCAGGACACGTCCGGACGCTGGTGCGTGACGCCGTCGTCATCGGTGGTCACCAGCGGGTAGCCGACCGAGTGCACCGCCTGCACCCAGGTGTGGCCCTGCTCGATCAGGTCCAGGGCCTGGGCGCCCATGCGGGTCATGATGCGCATGGAGACGACGACGTAGGGCGAGTCGGTGATCTCCACGCCGAGCCGGGAGATGGGGCCGCCGATGGGGCCCATGGAGAACGGCACCACGTACATCGTGCGCCCGCGCATGGAGCCGGCGAACACCTCGCGCAGTTCGGCGCGCATCTGGCCGGGGTCCATCCAGTTGTTGGTGGGGCCGGCGTCCTCCTGGCGCTCGGAGCAGATGAAGGTGCGCGACTCCACCCGGGCCACGTCGGAGGGTTCGGAGCGGGCGAGGTAGCTGCCCGGGCGCTTGGCCTCGTTGAGTTGGATGAACGTGCCGGCGTCCACCAGTTGCCGGCACAGCCGGTCGTACTCCTCCTGGGAACCGTCGCAGACGTAGATCTCATCGGGCTGCGTCAACTCGGCGATCTGCATGAGCCAGTCCGACAGGGCCTTGTCGCGGACGGTCGAACCCTGCATCGGCGGGGCCTCGGTGGCGGTCATGAACGGTCTCCCTCGTCGGCGTCGCGGCATGGCGCAGGTGGCGCTGTTATCCACCTTCACCCCGCGTGAGAGGGGTTACAACCGCAACGGCGAAGAACAATTGCGATTGTTTCGCTACAGTCAACACGTGAGCGACTCCACCGATCCGCTCGTCCTGGGCCGGCGCATCCGCCATGCCCGGACCAAGGCCGGGATCACGTTGCGCGCCCTCGCGGCGGCCACCGGATCCACCGCCAGCCACCTGTCGTTGGTGGAGAACGGGCGGCGGGAACCGCGGTTGTCGCTCCTGGGCGCGATCGCCGAGGCCCTGGGCACCGAGGTTCCGGAGTTGCTGGTGCCCGAACCGCCGCCGGACCGGCGCGCGGAGTTGGAGATCGCCCTGGAGAAGGCCCAGCGCGGCCCGCTGTTCGCGTCCCTGGGGGTGCCCCCGGTGCGCCTCGGGCGGCGGTTGCCGCTGGATGCCCTGGAGTCGCTGGTGGCGCTGCACGCCGAGTTGGACCGGCGTGCCCGCGCGGTCATCGCCACGCCGATGGAGGCACGCCGGATCAACACCGAGTTGCGCCTGGAGATGCAGGAGCGGGGCAACTACCTGCCCGAGATCGAGGACATGGCCGAGGAGTTCGTGCGCTACGTCGGCTACAGCGGAGGCGCGCTGACCCACCACCAGGTGGCACTGATGGCCGAGCGGCTGGGGTTCACCATCGTGCACGTGGACGACCTACCGCACTCCACCCGCACGGTGACCGACCTGCGCAACGGGCGGATCTACTTGCCCCCGGCCTCGATCCCGGGCGGGTACGGGCTTCGGTCGCTGGCGCTGCAGGCGATGGCCCACCGGATGTTCGGCCATGAACGGCCCGGCTCCTACGGGGACTTCCTGCGCCAGCGCCAGGACATCGCCTACTTCACCGCCGCGTGTTTGATGCCCCGGTTCGCCGCGGTGGAGCACCTGCGGAGCAAGAAGCAGGCCAAGGACCTGGCCATGGAGGACTTCCGGGACGCCTTCGGGGTGACGCACCACTCCGCGGCCCAGCGGTTCACCAACCTGGCCACCGCGCACCTGGACATCACCGCCCACTTCATCCGCTCCAGTGACGACGGCGCGCTGTACCGGGGGTACGCCAACGACGGGGTGCCGCTGCCGACCGATGCCACCGGTGCGATCGAGGGCCAGCCGTTGTGCCGCCATTGGGCCGCCCGGGCGGCGTTCTCCCGGCGCACCCGCACCAATGAGTTCACCCAGTACACCGATACCCCGGCCGGGACGTACTGGTGCAGCACCCAGACCGGCACCGGGTTGGAGACGGAGTTCTCCATCACCCTGGGGGTGCCGTTCCTGCACGCCAAGTGGTTCCGCGGCCGGGAGACCAAGGTGCGCGCGACCTCAAGTTGCCCCGATGAGGCGTGCTGTCAGCGGCCGGACGAGGAATTGGCCGCCCGGTGGCGCGACCACTCCTGGCCGAGTGCGAAGATGCACGCCCACGTGCTCAGCCCGCTGCCCTCCGGCAGTTTCCCCGGGGTGGATGACACCGAGGTGTTCGAGTTCCTGGAGTACCACAGCCAGAACCACGAGTGACGCGCGCTTGACGCGCAGTCGGCATGCCGGACGCGCTGCCGGCCGGCGCTTCCGGCGCTTCAGACGCTCCCAGACGCTCCCAGACGCTCCCAGACGCTCCCGCGGAAGCGTACGCTGTACGGTTTCACGGCCGCGTGGCAGGCCCTCTCCGATGTGAGGCGCACCGGTGAACCCGGGCGAGCGTGGGGACTACCCGAGGGCCGCTGGACGAAGAGGGCTGCGCACGCCTTCGGCGCTGCAGAGCGTAGGACGTCAGCAAATCCTGCCAACGCTGCACGTGTGATTTGTGCGCAACTGGCATGGACGTGTCCGAACGGCCTCATCGAGGGTGTAACGAAGGCCACGCAGCCGTGGCAGTCCATCGGGAGGGACACATGTCGCAGAGGGACCACCGCCGGTCCGAGGGCACCGAACCGAGTTCCGACAGCAGCAAGCCGGTGAGCGCCGGCTCGACCATCAAGCCCCGGTACGGGGTGGATGAGATGCCTCCACTGGGTGAAGGCATGCTGTTGGGGCTGCAACACGTGCTGGTGATGATGGCCAGCAACGTCACGATCCCCATCATCCTGGCCACCGCGATCGGTGCCACCACCGGCGAAACCACCTTCCTGGTGCAGGTCGCGTTGCTGGTTGCGGGCATCACCACGTTGATCCAGACCGTGGGCATCGGCCCGATCGGAGCCCGGCTGCCCATCGTGCAGGGCACCAGTTTCGGCTTCCTGGTGGTGTCCATCCCGCTCGCGCAGCAGTACGGCATCGCCGCCGTGCTGGGCGGTGCCCTGTTCGCCGCCGCTGTGCAGATGATCTTCGGTTTCGCGTTGCGGTGGTTGAAGGTCCTCTTCCCGCCGATCGTCAGCGGCGTCGTCGTGCTCGTGATCGGCATCGGGCTGCTGCCCACGGGCATGAACCTGTTCGGCGGCGGCGCGGGCGCGGAGGACTTCGGTTCCTGGACCAACCTCGGCCTGGCGACGCTGGTGCTCATCGTGCTGCTGCTCACCTACCGCTACGGGCGCGGCATCCTCAGCGCCGCGTCGGTGCTGGTGAGCCTCGTAGTCGGTTATATCGTCGCCATCCCGGCCGGTAAGGTCGACTTCACCGAGGTCGCCGAGGCCGACTGGTTCGCTATTCCGACGCCGTTGCAGTTCGGCCTGGAATTCCCGGCCGCCGCTTTGATCGCGATGGGCGCGATGGCGATCGCCACCTCGGTGGAAACCATCGGCGACCTGGCGGCCATCACGAAGAGCGGCGCCGGGCGGCAGGTCAAGGACCGGGAGTTGACCGGCGGCGTGTTCGCCGATGGTGTGGCCACCGCGATCGCCTCCTTCTTCAGCGCGCTGCCCAACACCACGTTCGGGCAGAACGTCGGGCTGGTCGCCTTCACCGGGGTGATGAGCCGGCACGTGGTATCCCTGGGCGCCGGCTTCCTGATCCTTCTCGGCCTGGTGCCCAAACTGGCCGCCGTGATCGCGGTGATGCCCTCGGCGGTGCTGGGCGGTGCCGCGGTAGTGATGTTCGGCATGCTGCTGGGTGCGGGCATCAAACTCCTGGCGGACACGAACCTGGACCGCCATGACCTGCTGGTGATCGCCGTGTCCATCGGCGTGGGTCAGGGCCTTGCCGTTGTCCCCGAGGTCAGTGCCATGTTGCCCGAGTCGCTGGAGTTACTGCTCACCTCCGGGGTGGTGCCCGCCACCGTGCTCGCAGTCATCATGAATCTCGCCCGGCCCAAGCCGGAAGCCGGCGCGCATCTGGACGTGAATCTGCCGAAGCGCGCGAACGGAGCGGCCGGCAAGGGCCCACGTACCACCGAACCGGAAGCGGCCGGAAGCGACCTGACCCGGCTCTCCACCGACGCCGATCGTCACTGACCGCCGCGCCGTTACGCTGGGGCGATGACGCGGGTCGCGGGACTGCTGCTGGCTGCCGGGGCCGGACGGCGGATGGGCCGGCCGAAGGCCACGATGCGCACGGCCGGCGGCCAACCGTGGCTGACCCGAGCCACCCGGGCGCTGCACGACGGCGGCTGCTCCCCCGTCGTCGTCGTACTCGGCGCAGCCGCCGACGAAGCCCGGCCGCTGCTCGCCGGGCAGGACGTGCAGGTGGTGCTCGCCGAGGACTGGGCCAGCGGCATGGGCGCATCACTGCGCGCCGGCCTGGCCGCGCTCATCTCGGGGGAACCGGCCGCCGGGGCAGCGCTGATCCACCTGGTGGACCTGCTCGACGTCGGGCCCGAGGTGGTGGCCCGCGTGCGCGGGCACGCCGCTCCGGACGTGCTCGCCCGGGCCGACTACGGGCACGGCCCCGCCCACCCGGTGCTGATCGGCCGGGAGCACTGGGCCGGCATCGTCGCTTCGGCCACCGGGGACCGTGGCGCACGGGACTATCTGCGGGAACGCCAGGTGCTCACCGTGGACTGCTCGGACCTGGCCGATGGGCGGGATGTGGACACGCCGGCGGACCTGGCAGCGCTGCCCACCGAGCCCGGCAGCGCGCGGGAGACCTGACCGATCCGCGCACCGGCGCACGGACCCTGGGCGGACTCAGGACGCCGGGGCGGCATCGCGCCGCAGGCACGTGCCCGCACATGGGCGGACCGCCCGGTGCCATGCGGCGCCGGGCGGTCCGGGTCAGCGGGTCGGGCGGTGGGACTTGCCCGGCCTGCCCTCAGGCGGTGGGCTGCGGCGGGCGGTAGCCGGTGGGCTCCTCGCCCAGGTCCACGATCGCGGCGACCGGGCCGCCACCCTCAGGGCCCTGGTGCGCCGCGGAGACGGACACGAACACCGCCGGGTCGCCGGTCACCGCAGCGGTCACGCCGCCGACGGCGCTCTTGATCTGCCGGTGCCAGTGCACGTCGGAGTCGTCCAGCATCGCGTTCCGGCGTCCGCGCACCTGCCCGTCCTGGGAGGCCTCGCACTTGAGGAACACGTTGATCAGGCGGCCGTCGAGGTCCTCCGGGTGGGGCCGGTCGGGCAGGTCCAGCCCGGCATTGCGGATCGCGTCCCAGATGCCGTCGGCGTCGATCGCGTCGCGCATCACGCCGTGGCCGATCCGGTACCGCCCGCCCACGCCGCGGGCGTTGCCGACGACGACGATCTGGGCCTGGTCCAGTTCCACCCCGGAGGAGCAGGACGCCACCGCGGAGTACAGGTCGCGGTTCTTCATCACGTCGTCATCGCCGGGCATCTCGATCTCCCCGAGGGCCACGGCGATCCCCAGGGCGGTGCACCCGTTGGACAGGTCCATCGACTCCAGCGTGTTCTCGGTCCACACCGTCTTGCCGCGGGACTTGGCGTCGGCGATGGTGTGCATGGTCAGCAGCGGGGTCTTGGTCTGCACGTAGTGCACATCGGCCGGGTCGGTGATGCCGGCGCGCTCCATCGCCTCCCTCACCCCGGCGGCGACCTTCTCGATCATCGCGGTGCGGCCGATGTCCTCCGGCAGCAGCGTCTCACTCATCGCGAAGCCCACGCTCACCCGCGGCTCGTCGGTCTGCACCGCTTCCTCGGGCGGCACGGTGGCGAAGATCGTCGCGTGCGGGGAGATGACGCCGTCGGTCCCGCCGGACCACACGATCGGGATCTGCTTGACCTCCGACTCCGGTCGGGTGCCCTTGTCCATCAGCACCTCGCGGAAGGCGCGGTCGGCAATGATCCGGGTGTAGTCGTTCACCCCGCCGTTGCCCTCGGTCTTGCCGATGATGGCGATGACCCGGTCGGCCTGGATGATGCCCTCGTCGATCAGGTCAGCCAGCCCGGAGGCGTCGCTGACGTTCTTGATGGGGACCTTGCGAATCTCAATCGCGTCTGGCATGGCTCTGGTCCATTCCTTTCGTTGGGGTGGGGACGTTTCCGGTCTGGAACGTTGTGGGGTCGGGTGTCACCGGCCGACGGCGGATGGGGTCTTGGCAGGTGGTCGCACCTGCGTGCCCGCGCGTCCTTCGACGGCGTCGATGATGTGGTCCAGGGAGGTGATGACCGATCTGCCGCCCTGACGGGCGAACCGGAGCGCGGCCTCCACCTTGGGTCCCATGCTCCCGGCGGCGAAGTGTCCCTCGGCGGCGATGGCGGTCAGTTCGTCCACGTCGACCTCGCCCAGTGCCCGGGCCTGCGGCGTGCCGTACCCGACGACGGCGTGCTCCACATCGGTGGCGATGAGCAGCACGTCCGCGTTCACCAGGGCGGCGAGCAGGGCGGCGGCCAGGTCCTTGTCGATCACGGCCTCGGCGCCCAGCAGCGAGCCGTCCGGGCCGCGCACCACCGGGATGCCCCCGCCGCCGGCGGCGATGGTGACGAATCCGGCGCGCACCAGGGCGAGCACCGCCGGGGCGTCCAGGATCTGCAGCGGTTCGGGTGAGGGGACCACCCGGCGCCAGCCGCGCGGGCCCATATCCCGCCACTGCTGGCCCTCGGCGATGAACCGGCGGGCCTCGGCCTCGGGGAGGAACCGGCCGATCGGTTTGGTGGGGTGGGTGAATCCCGGGTCGTCGCCGTCCACCAGGGTGCGGGTGACCACCGAGGCCGCTCGCTTCTCGATGCCTCGGCGCTCCAGGGCCTCGTCGAGGCGCTTGGCCAGGGTGTACCCGATGGTCCCCTGGGTCTGGGCGCCGCACCAGTCCAGCGGCACCATCGGCACCACACCGGCGGCGAGTTCGTTCTTCACCAGCAGGTTGCCCACCTGCGGCCCGTTGCCGTGGGTGAGGACCACCTCCACCCCGCGGGCGACCAGGTCGGCGATCCGGTCTGCGGCCACGCCGAGCGCCGCCTCCTGGGCGTCCACGGTGGCCTCCCCGGTGGAGGAGGTCATCGCGTTGCCTCCGAGGGCGATCAGCGCTCGCACACGGCCTCCTCGTCGTAGGTCTCGTTGAGGAGAAATCTACGCGGGCCCCGGGGCGCGATGTACGGCGATAACCGCCGAGCAACGGCGCTTGCCTTGTCAGGAAGTGCCGTTGGGGCGCCCGGGGTCGTATCTCACCGCGGCGGGGTGGTCTCCAGCCACTGCCGGATCGCGGCCTCGTCCTGCCCCAGGCGCGGGGGCGCCAGGTGACCCTCGCGCGTGCGCTCGCCCTCGGCGTCGAACCACCGCAGCGGCGGCCCGGGCAGTTGCACCGTGCCCAGCACCGGGTGGTCCACGTCGATGAGCAGCCCCTGGGAGCGGGTCTGCTCCCAGTCGTACACCCGGTCCAGGGTGCGCACCTCACCGGCGGGGATCCCGGCGGCGTTCAGCCGCTCCATCAACTCGGCCAGGCCCAGGTCGGCGAACGCGGCGTTGACGATCTCGATCACGTGCTGCCGGTTGGCCACCCGGTCGGCGTTGGTGGCCAGGCGCGGGTCGGAGGTGTCCAGGTCGAACTCGGCGGCGAACTTGTCCCACAGCCCGTCGCTGCCCACCGCGATCTGCACCATGCCCTCGGCGCAGGTGAACAACCCGTACGGGCTGATCGAGGGGTGGTGGTTGCCCGAGGCCAGCGGCACCTCGCCGGCCACGGTCTGCCGGGTGCCCTGGAAGGCGTGCACGCCCACGATCGCCGCCAGCAGCGAGGTGCGCACCACGGTCCCCTTGCCGGTGCGGTTGCGTTCGTGCAGGGCGGCCACCACCCCGTAGGCGCCGTACATCCCGGCCAGCAGGTCGCCGATCGGCACGCCCACCCGGGTGGGCTGGTCCGGGGCCGGCCCGGTGATCGACATCAGCCCGGCCTCCCCCTGGGCGATCTGGTCGTACCCGGCGCGCCCGCCCTCAGGCCCGTCGTGCCCGAACCCGCTGATCGAGAGCTGGACCAACTGGTCGTTGAGTTCCCGCAGCCGGTCCTCGCCGAACCCGAGCCGGTCCAGCACCCCGGGGCGGAAGTTCTCCACCAGTACGTCGGCGCGCTGCACCAGTTTGGTGAGCGTCTCCTTCCCGTCCTCGCTCTTCAGGTCCAGCACGATGGATTCCTTGTTGCGGTTGCAGGACAGGAAGTAGGTGGACGTCGGATCCTCCTCCGGGCCCACGAACGGCGGACCCCACCGGCGGGTGTCGTCCCCGGCGGCCGATTCCACCTTGATCACCCGCGCTCCCAGGTCCCCGAGCATCATCGAGGCGTGCGGGCCCGCGAGCGCGCGGGAGAGGTCGACGACGACGATTCCATCCAGCGGAAGGGCCATGGTGTGTACTCCTTTAGACGAAGGCTCGGCGGGGAAGGCTCAGCGGGTGGGGCGGCTCAGCGGGTCGGGCGGCTCATCAGGTGGTGCTCGTCGTCGGCTGGGTCTGCTCGCGCGCCGCGCGACTCACATCACGCGTGAGCGCGGAGGTGACGTCGGTGGGCCGGCGCCCGAGCAGCGTCCGCAGCACCAGGTCGCTGCCGGACAGCCCGAACCGGTCGTACCACTCGAACATAGCGGCCAGATCGGCCACCTCCTGTCCGGGACGCGAGCCGGCCGCCTCGGCCCGCCACTGCTCCAGCGGTTGCTCCTCGGCCACCACCGGCCGGCCCACCACCTGCGCCAGCGCCTCGGCGATGCCGCGGGAGTCCACCTGCTCCGGGCCGCACAACTCGAACGTGCCGTGGATGGTGGCATCCTTCTCCAGCAGCACCACGGCGGCGTCGGCCACATCGTCCAGGTCCACCGGAGTGAAGGCAGCCGTGGTGGAGTACGGCACCCGGTACCGGCCCTCCTCGCGGGCGGCGGCCACGAACGGCAGCGCGTTCTGGGCGTAACTGGCCGGCTGCGCGATGCTCCACGCCAGCGGCCGACGGCGGATGGCCAGCTCGGTACGCGCCTTGCGTTCGTGGTGAGGCATCTGCGGCACGTACGGGTGCAGCACCGAGTGCAGGATGAACCGGTGCACCCCGGCCGCCACCGCCGCGTCCGCCACGGCGGCGCCGATGAGTTCCTCCTCCGGGTGCATGTTCGGGGGCACGTGGTAGACCGCGTCCGCCCCGTCCAGCGCCCGGGTCAGGGCGGCGGTGTCGGCGAACGCGGCCACGGCCGCCGCCACCCCCTGCCGGCGGGCCTGCGCGGCGGCCTCGGGCCGGCGCACCAGGGCGACCGGTTCGTGCCCGCAGCGCTGTAGCGCGGCGATGACGGCCCGGCCGGTCTTACCGCCGGCCCCGGTGACGACGACGCGCATGGTCACTCACAGGAAGTCGTAGGTGGAACTCGGTGCACCACCAGAGAGGGTGGCATACCCCGGACCGCGGTCGAAGAACGGTTCGGCGCCGGTGCGCCGAGCCCGTAACTCGGCCCGCAGCGCCTCGGTGGCGCCGGCGTCCACCACCGGACGCGCGTCGTCGTCGGCCTGTTCGGTCAGCACCACGCCGTAGTCCTCCCGGGCGGCGCGGGGTGAGACCTTGCGCCACCACACGTCCCGGGCCACCAGGTCCGGGTCCCGGTCCAGCGGGTCGCCCCACCCGCCGCCGCCGGTGGTGCGGATGCGGATCACCTGCCCGGCCCTGACCGGCACCGCATCGGCCAGCGCGTCCACCTCCTGCTCCTGCGGCCCACCGGGGTCGATGGTGACCTGGAAGGGCTTGCCGGCCTTACCGCCCTTGACGCCCCAGCAGGCCAGGATGGACCGGTCGGCGATGGACATGAAGTGCCCGTCGGCGAGCATCCGGATGTGCTTCTCATACCCCAGGCCACCGCGGAACTGCCCGGCGCCGCCGGAGTCGATGGCCAGGCCGAGTTTCTCCACCCGGAAGGGGAAGCGGGACTCGGTGAACTCCGTGGGCAGGTTCCGGGAGTCGGGCACCACGTGGATGGTGTCCTCGCCGTCGGCGTAGTACCGCCCGCCGGACCCGCCGCCGAGCACCTCGCGCATCAGGTAGGGATTGCCGTCGGCGTCCTTCCCGTACACGCCGGTGTACCGGATGGTCTCCTGGTCGGCGGGCATGCGCCCATCCACCGCCTTGGCCACCGCACCCGCGAGTACCCCGAGGATCCGCAGGATCACGAACGTGCGGGCGTTGGTGGGCGCGGGGAACTCCGGGGTGATCAGGGTGCCCTTGGGCGGGAACCGCATCTCGATCAGCGGGGTGATGCCCTCGTTCACGTCCAACTCGGCCATCCGCTCGGGGGTGTCGGCCAGGTTGCGCAGGATCGGGGCGATCCACTTCTTCAGGAACGACCCGTCAGCGTAGTCCCCGCAGTGGTTGATCGGGCCCTTGGCCTGCGGGGAGGTTCCGGTGAAGTCGATGATCAGCCGCGGTCCGCCGTCGGGCCCGCCGGTCTCCTCCTTGGTCAGGGTGATCCGCTGGGTGTGCAGCTTGGGCTCCTCCACGCCGTCGTGCTCGGCGTAGTCCTCCCACACGAACGTGCCGGTGGGGATCTTGGACAGGATCTCCCGGCGGAAGGTGGCGGTGGTGTTGTCCAGGATGGCGTCGAAGGCGGCGAACACCTGGTCCCGTCCGTACCGCTGGAACAGTTCGCTCATCCGCCGGGCCCCCATCAGGCATGCGGAGCACTCGGCGTCCAGGTCCGCGGCCAGGGAGTCGGGCATCCGGGAGTTGCGGGTCATGATCCGCAGCGCGGCCTCGTTCGGTACGCCCTGGTCCCACAGTTTGATCGGGGGGACCATCAGGCCCTCCTCGTACACGCTGGTGGCGCCGCTGGGCATGGAGCCGGGCACGGCGCCGCCGATGTCGTCGTGGTGGCCGAAGGCCTGCACGAACGCGACCACCTCGGGTCCCTCGCCGGAGTCGAAGAACACCGGGGCGGTCACGCACAGGTCCGGCAGGTGCCCGATCCCGCCCTCGGAGGCGTAGACGTCGTTGTGGAAGAACACGTCCCCGGGACGCATGGTCTCCAGCGGGAAGTCCCGGATGATCGGCTGCACCAGCGCGGAGTAGGACCGGCCGGTGAGTTTGCGGGCGTGCTTGTCGTGGATGCCGGCGCGGTAGTCGTGGGCATCGCGGATCATCGGCGAGCGGCTGGTGCGCCCGATCGCGGTCTCCACCTCCTTCTCCACCGAGGCGAGGTAGCCCTCCACGATCTCCACCACGATGGGGTCCACGTCGATGCCCTGCGTCAGCCGGTAGGGTCCGTCGCCTCCCGGGGCGCGGCGGCCGACGGCGGGGGTGAGCGTCTCAGTCACGATGCGTCCTCCAAGCGGGTGATGATCAGGTTGCCGAAGCGGTCCACCCGGGCGGTGAAACCCGGGTGCACGGGCACGGTCGCGCTGAACTCCTCCAGCACCGCCGGGCCCTGGACCTCATCGCCGGCGCCCAGCAGGGTGCGGTCGATGATCGGGGTGTCGTGCCAGTCGTCGAAGTAGACCGGGCGGCGGCCGGTGATGGCCCGCTCGGCGCCCTGCCCGGGCTCGATCTGGTGCACCTCGGGTTTGCGGATCGGGCCGATCCCGGTCACGCGCAGGTTCACCCACTCCACCTGCTGGGTGTCATCGCCGCGGAAGTCGTAGCCGTACAGTTTGCGGTGCTCGGTGTGGAAGGTGTCCGCGACGGTCTCGGCGAAGTCGGCGTCCACCGGGCCGTCGGGGATGGGCACCCGTACCTCGAACGCCTGGCCGAAGTAGCGCAGATCGGCGCTGCGTTCGAACCGCCGGTCGGCGGGGTCGAAGCCCTCCCGGGCCAGGGCGTCGTCGGCCTCGGCGGCCAACTCCTCCAGCACCGACTGCACGCGCTGGTGGTCCAGGCTGTGGTGGCGGCTGACGGCGGTGCGCACGTAGTCGTTGCGCACGTCCACGGTGAGCAGGCCGTAGGCGGAGGTGTTGCCGGGGTTCAGCGGCACCACGATCCCCTGCAGGCCGAGGATGTCCACCAGGCGGCAGGCCAGCAGCGACCCCGAGCCGCCGAAGGTGACCATCGGGAAGTCCCGGGCGTCCAGGCCGCGCTGCACGGTGATCTGGCGCAAGGCGTTGGCCTGGTTCCACGCGGAGATCTCCAGGATGCCGCGGGCGGCCTCCTCCAGCCCCAGGTCCAACTCGGCGGCGAGTTTGTCGATACCGGCCCGGGCGGCCTCCACGTCCAGCGGGATCTCCCCGCCCAGCAGGTGCGGGGGGATGCGGCCGAGCACCACGTGGGCGTCGGTGATGGTCGGTTCGGTGCCGCCCTGGGCATAGCACAGCGGCCCGGGATCGGCCCCGGCGCTGCGCGGCCCCACCTTGAGGGTGCCCTCGGGGCTGATCCAGGCGACCGAGCCGCCGCCGGCGCCGACGGTGACGACGTCGATCATCGGGATCTTGCTCGGGTAGGGGCCCACGTGGCCCTCGGTGGTCAGCGCCGGGTGTCCGTCCAGCACCACGGTGACGTCGGTGGAGGTGCCCCCGCCGTCCAGGGTCAGCACCGAGGAGTACCCGGCGCGTTCGGCGATCACCGCGGCGCCGAGCGCGCCGGCCGCCGGCCCGGACAGCACGGTGCTGATCGGCTGGTGCACCACCTCCTCGGCGGACAGCACCCCGCCGTTGGACTTCATCACGTAGAACGGCAGCGCCCGGGCGGGGTCGTGACCGTTGCCCGAGGCGTTGGTGCCCGCGGTCCCGTTGCCGCCGGCGGCGGTGTAGCGGTGCAGGCGTTCGGAGATGCCGCTGACGTAGGTGCGGATGTTCGGTTTGACGGCCGCGTCCACCAAGGTGGTGACCGACCGTTCGTACTCCCGGTACTCCCGCAGCACCCGGGAGGACAGGGAGACGTCGGCCTCCGGGTACTCCCGCTGCAGGATCCGGGCCAGTTCCTCCTCATGGGCGGGGTTGGCGTAGGAGTGCAGCAGGGAGACCCCGATGGTGGTCACGCCGCGGCTGCGGAAGTACCGGGCGGCGGCCACCACGTCCTCCTCCTGCAGCGGCCGCACCTCGGTGCCGTCCACCGCCAGGCGTCCTCGCACGGTGCGGACCAGGTCCACCGGGACGATGCGGTCCGGCTTCACCCAGAAGTAGCTGTTGCCGTAGCCGTCCGGCACCGATTGCCGGGCGATCTCCAGCATGTGCAGGTAGCCCTCGGTGGTGATGAACCCGAGGTTCTCCACCTTTTCCTCGAGCAGTTTGTTCGTCGCCACCGTGGTGCCGTGGCTGACGGCGGTGATGGTCTGACCGGTCAGCCCCACCTCGGCCAGGATCTTCTCGATGCCGGCGATGAAGCCCTCGGCCGGGTCCGCCGGGGTCGAGGGGGTCTTGGTGGTGACCAGTTCCCCGGTGTCCTCGTCCACCGCGACCACATCGGTGAACGTGCCACCGGTGTCGATACCGATACGGATACGGCGTGCAGCGCCCATGCCACTCCCAACGTTCGTGCGGACTCCCGGCCTTGGTGCGGACTCCCGGCCCACTGGCCGATCGGGGTCGTCCCTCCGATTGAACCCCCCGGGTGCGGCGACTTCTTCGGCAATACTTGCCGGAACCCTCGGTGTTTCATGGGCAACAGGGACGAGGCGGAGAGCCGCCCGTGCCTGAGACGCTGGACCTGCTGAGCGAATGATGCCAGTCCGATGCAGATCGATCTGGCACCAGCCGATGAACCCGCCGGCCCGCCGTCGGGCCTCCGCGGCCCGCCGGTCGCGGGCACGAGTGCCGCCGCCGGACCGCGGAGGGCAGGCAGGCGGGTCTGGTGAGGCAGAGTCTGATGAGAAAGGTGCAACGATGACGGTGACCGTGACGCAGGTGTGCGATGGCTGAGCGGGACGACGTGTGCTTCTGGTCCGCACGGGACCAACTCCGCGCGCTGCGGGAGAAGGAGATCTCCGCGCGGGAGCTGATGCAGGCGACGCTGGAGCGCATCGCGGCGGTGAACCCGGCGGTGAACGCCATCGTCAGCCTGGATGAGGACCGCGCCATGCAGGCGGCGGCACAAGCCGACGAACGGCTGGTGAACCAGGGGCCGGACGGGGTGCTGCACGGTCTGCCGATGGCGCACAAGGACACCCACGTCAGCGCCGGGATCCGCACCACCCACGGCTCCCCGCTGCACGCCGAGGACGTCCCCGAGGAGGACGAACTCGTCGTCGCCCGGATGCGTCAGGCCGGCACCGTCAGCGTCGCCAAGACCAACGTGCCGGAGTTCGCCGCCGGCTCGCACAGTTTCAACCCGATCTTCGGCGTCACCCGCAACCCCTACGCCCTGGACCGCTCCGCCGGGGGCAGCAGCGGTGGGGCCGCGGCGGCCCTGGCCACCGGGATGCTCGCGCTGGCCGACGGCAGCGACATGGGCGGTTCGCTGCGTAACCCGGCCTCGTTCTGCAACGTGCTGGGATTGCGCCCCTCCCCCGGGCGGGTGCCCAGCCACCCCACCGCGCTGCCCTGGTCCACCCTCGGGGTGCAGGGCCCGATGGCGCGGGACATCGACGACCTGGCGCTGTTGCTGTCGGTGATGGCCGGACCTGACGACCGGGTGCCGATCGCGCTGGAGGAGCCGGGCGAGACCTTCGCCCACCCCCGGGCCGCCGAGCCCGCCGGGCTGCGGGTGGCCTGGACCACCGACTTCGGCGGGTTGGTGCCGGTGGAGCCGGCGGTGCTGGACGTGCTGCGGGCCAACGTGCAGGTGTTCGAGTCACTGGGCTGTGAGGTGACCGAGGCGACCCCGGACCTGAGCGGGGCGATCGAGACGTTCCGCACGCTGCGGGCCTGGCAGTTCCAGCACAACTTCGCCGACCGGATCGCCGCGCACCCGGACAAGTTCAAACCGAGCGTGGTGGCCAATGCCGCGGCCGGGAGGGACCTGAGCGGCCGGGACCTGAGCGCCGCGGAGGCCCACCACGGAGTGCTGTTCGAGCGGATGCGCGCCTTCTTCACCGAGTACGACGTGCTGCTGGCGCCGGTCAGCCAGGTGCTGCCGTTCGACGTGGAACTGGAGTACCCCACCGAGGTGGCCGGGGTACCCCAGGAGGACTACCTGCAGTGGATGGCCTCGGTGTACGTCATCTCGATCACCGGCTCCCCGGCGCTGTCCATCCCCGGTGGATTCACCCCGGACGGACTGCCGGTGGGCCTGCAGATCATCGGTCCGCACCGCCAGGAGAAGCGGGTGCTGGAAGTGGGCAAGATGTTCGAGGAGGCCACCGGGTTCGCCCGGCAGCGCCCGGACATCGCCGCCCTCGCCGCCGCCGGCCCGCTGACCAGCCGGTGGGATCCGGTGCGTTAGCCAAGCGTTCCCGCACCGGCCGGAACATCGGCCTTCGATGGTCCGGCCGGTGCCGGCCCGCGGCGCTCCAGCGTGGCCCCGGTGGGTTACAGTCGGCGAGGCCGAGCGTCGAAAGGACCCCTTCATGCCCACTCCCGCCGTGGACGACCGAGGGTCTGCTCCGGGCCGTGACCGGGCCACCCGGGACATCGCCCGGGTGGCGGTGTTCGCCGCCCTGATCGCGGCGCTGACGCTGGTTCCGGGGCTGTACCTGTTCGGCGGTGCGGTGCCGGTCACGCTGCAGACGCTCGCGGTCACCCTGGCCGGGGTGCTGCTCGGGCCGCGCCGCGGGGTGCTGGCGGTGCTGACGTACCTGGCGATGGTGGTGGTGGGGCTGCCGGTGGCCAGCGGCTTCCGCGGGGGCCTGGGGGTACTGGCCGGACCCACCGGCGGGTTCCTGGTCGGGTTCGTCCCGATGGTGGTGGTGGTCGGGGTGCTCGCGGCGCTGGCGCTGCGCCGGCTACGGGGCGCCTGGCTCACCGCCGGCCTGTTCGGCGCCGGGCTGGCCGGCATCCCGGCACTGTACGTGGTGGGCATCGCGTGGCTGGCGGCCGTGCTCGGCGTCCCGCTGGGCACCGCAGCGGCGATGATGGCCCCGTTCCTGGTGGGTGACGTGGCCAAGGCCGCGGTCGCGGCGGTCGTGGGTTCGGCCGTGGCCCGTGCGCTGCCCGGTGTGGTCGGCCCCGGGCGGTAGCGTGGGCGTACGGTTCCACCGCGTCGGCCTGCTCCGCGGGGACCAGGTGGTACTGGCGGACGTGGACCTGGAGCTGACCGAGCACCGGGTGGGCATCATCGGCGCCAACGGCTCCGGCAAGTCGACGCTGGTGCGGATGATCAACGGGCTGGTTCATCCGACCACGGGCAGCGTCAGCGTCGACGGCGTGGACGTTGCCCGCAATCCCGGCCGGGCGCGACGCAAGGTGGGCTTCCTGTTCTCCGACGCCGACCATCAGATCGTGATGCCCACGGTGCGTGAGGACCTGGACTTCTCCCTGCGCCGGCGCGTGCGCTCACGTTCCGACCGCGCCGACCTGGTGCGGCGCGCGATGGCCGAGTTCGGGCTCACCGCGATGGCGGACCGCCCGTGCCATGCCCTCAGCGGCGGGGAGAAGCAGTTGCTCGCCCTCGCCGCGGTGCTGCTCGCCGAACCGGACGTGGTGGTGGCCGATGAGCCCACCACGTTGCTGGACCGGTCCAACGCACGGCTGATCGCCCGGCGACTGGCAGGACTGGACCAGCAGGTACTCCTGGTCACCCACCACCTGGACCTGCTGGCGGACTTCGACCGGGTGATCGTGCTCGCCCAAGGGCGCGTGGTGGCCGACGACGTGCCCGCCCGCGCGATCCGGCACTACACAGAACTGGTGGGCTGAGGAGTTGGTGGGCTGAGGTGACCGGCTTCTGGGCGCAGACGACGGCGATCGTGGGGGTACACCACCCGGGCCTCTCACCGCTGCACCGCATCGGGGCCGGGGCCAAGGCGGTGGGGCTGCTGGCGGCCGTGGCGGTGGTGCTGCTGGTGGACTCCCCGTGGATCGCCGCCGCCCTGGCCGGCTTCGCGGTGCTGGTGCTGGTCTCCACCCGGGTGCCGGCCGCCGCCCTCACCCGTCCGCTGCGCGCGGTGGTGGTGATGCTGCTGGTCCTCACCCTGGTCCAGGCCTGGCTGCTGGGCTGGCCGCAGGCGGTGACCGGCTCGAGCCGGGTGCTGGCCTGTCTGGCGCTGGCGTGGGCGGTGTCGCTGACCACGCCGCTGACCGAGGTGCTGGACCTGATCAGCCGGGTACTGCGTCCCCTGGCACGCGTCGGAGTGGACCCCGAGCAGGTGGCGATGACCATCGCGCTGGCGATCCGCGGGGTCGGCCTCGTCGTCGCCGCGGTGGCCCAGGCCGATGAGGCCCGGCACGCCCGCGGCAGCCGGCTGTCCGTCCGCGCGCTGGTGGTGCCCAGCATGGTCCGCACGATCAAGATCGCCGAGGCGCTGGGGGAGGGTCTGCTGGCGCGCGGGTACGGCACGCACCGCGAGCGCTAGCCGCCGCCTTCGCCAGCCGGCGGGCACGCCCGGGAACGTACTCGGCGGCCACCGCAGCGGCGCGATCGGAAGGTCTTGACGCCGCCGGGACCTTGCGGGACTCTTAGTCACCCCCATGGATCTCGACCTCGGGGACGTGGGCCGTGGATCCAGCCATCTCGCCGAAGGAGTCGAGTCGACCCATGGTTTCGATCAGTATCACCGTTGACGACGTCACCCGGAACGTGGACGTCCAGCCGCGCACCCTGCTGGCCCACCTGCTGCGCGAGCGGCTGGGCAAGACGGGCACCGTCATCGGCTGCGACACCAGCAACTGCGGCGCGTGCACCGTGCTGATGGACGGGGTGAGCGTGAAGTCCTGCGCCGTGCTGGCGGTCCAGGCGGACGGCGCCCGCATCGACACCGTGGAGGGCCTCGCCGGCGCGGACGGCACCCTGCACCCCGTGCAGCAGGCCTTCCACGAACACCACGGCCTGCAGTGCGGCTACTGCACCCCCGGGATGCTGATGCGCTCGGTGTGCCTGGTGCGGGAGAACCCCTCCCCCACCGAGGAGGAGGTGCGCGAGGGGCTCAAGGGCAACATGTGCCGGTGCACCGGGTACCAGGGCATCGTCGACGCCGTCATGGCCTACGCCCAGACCGCGCAGGAACAGCCCGCCGGCGACGCGGACGACATGGGCGGCGCGGACGACGCATACGCGAGCGGCGCCCCGAGCGGCGCGGCAACGGAGGAGGACCGATGAGCACGACGACGGCGCCCACCGAGGCGGCCGACGGCGAGATCGGCCGGGCGCGGCTGCGCAAGGAGGACCGCAGGCTGCTCACCGGCCGCACCCGGTGGACCGACAGCCTTACCCTGCCCGGCATGGTGCACCTGTCCCTGCTGCGCTCCCCCGTCGCCCACGCGCGGCTGACCAACATCGACACCGGCGCGGCGAAACAAGCCCCGGGCGTGGTGGGGGTGTGGACCGGTGCGGACCTGCCGGAGCAGGGGCAGATGCCCACCGCCTGGACGGTGAGCGAGGACATGCTCACCCCGCCCTTCTTCCCGGTGAGCGTCGGTGCGGTCAAGCACGTCGGTGACATCATCGCCGTCGTCGCCGCCACCTCCAAGGAAGAGGCCGACGACGCGGTGGAACTGATCGACGTCGACTACGAGGACCTGCCCGTGGTCACCGACCCGGTGGCCGCCCTCGCCGACGGCGCGCCGCTGGTGCACCCGGAACTGGGCACCAACGTGTGTGCCACGTGGGGCCTGGACTCCGGGGCCCTGGGCACCGGGGGCTCGGCAGCGGAGGCGATCCGCGCCGCCGAGGCGGACCCGGACCAGGTGGTGATTCGCCGCACGCTGCGGCAGAACCGGATCACGCCGGCGTACATCGAACCACGCTCGATCGTCGTGGACCCGACCGCCGAACAGGTCACGCTGTGGTCGGCCACCCAGGTGCCGCACATCGTGCGGCTGCTGATGGCGATGACCCAACCGGTGGCCGAGCACGAGCTGCGGGTGATCGCCCCGGACGTGGGCGGTGGTTTCGGCGGGAAGCTGCAGTTCACCCGGGAGGAGGCCCTGGTGCTGCTCATCGCCCAGCGGCTGCAGTTGCCGTGCAAGTACACCGAGTCCCGCAGCGAGTCGATGCAGTCCTCCCACCACGCCCGCGACCAGGTGCAGGAACTGACGCTGGCGGCCCGCCGGGACGGGACGATCACCGCATTGGAGGTGAAACTCACGGCCGACATGGGCGCCTACCTGGGCATCCTCACCGCCGGCATCCCCCTGCTGGGCGGCTTCATGTTCAACGGCATCTACAAGATCCCCGCCTACAACTTCCACTGCACCGACGTCTTCACCAACAAGACGATGACCGACGCCTACCGGGGCGCGGGCAAACCCGAGGCCACCTTCGGCATCGAGCGGATGCTCGACGAGTTGGCCGTGGAGCTGGACCTGGACCCGGTGGAGGTGCGGCGGCGCAACTGGATCAAGCGGGAGGAGTTCCCCTACGCCACCGTGGCGGGCCTGACCTACGACTCCGCGGACTACGACCAGGCCACCGACCGGGCACTGGAACTCTTCGGTTACGACGAGCTCCGGGCGGAGCAACAGCGCCGGCAGAGTTCCGGTGACCCGGTCCGGCTGGGCATCGGGGTGTGCACCTTCGTGGAACTGTCCGGGCTGGCGCCCAGCCGGGTGCTCGGCGGGCTGAACTACGGCTCCGGCGGGTGGGAACACGCCTCGATCCGGATGCTGCCCACCGGCAAGGTCGAGGTGGTCGCCGGGACCACACCGCACGGGCAGGGTCACGCCACCGCCTTCGCCCAGATCGTCTCCGACGAACTCGGCGTACCGTTCGAGGACATCACGCTGATCACCGGCGACACCGGGATGTCGCACAAGGGGATGGACACCTACGGCTCCCGGTCCCTGGTGGTGGGCGGGATGGCGATCGTCGGCGCCGCCCGCAAGGTGGTGGAGAAGGCCAAACCGATCGCCGCGCACATCCTCGAGGCGGACGTGGCGGACATCGACTACCACCGCGGCAAGTTCTCCGTGCGCGGCACCCAGAGCAGCGTCACGATCAGCGAGATCGCCCTGGGCACCTGGCTCGCCCACGACCTGCCCGACGGGTTGGAACCGAACCTGGACTCCGACAACACCTTCGACCCGGAGAACTTCTCCTTCGCCAGCGGACCTCACCTGGCCGCCGTCGAGGTGGACACCCAGCCCGGGCAGGTGACGCTGCGCGACTACGTCTGCGTCCAGGACGTGGGGGTGCTGGTCAACCCGCTGATCGTGAACGGTCAGGTGCACGGCGGGCTCGCCCAGGGCATCGGCCAGGCGCTGTACGAGGACATCCACTACACCGAGGACGGGCAGCTCACCACCGGCACCTTCGCGGACTACCTGGTACCGGCCGCCCCGGACGTGCCGCGGTTCCGCACCGACACCACCGTCACCGAGTCCACCACGAACACCCTGGGCGTGAAGGCGGTGGGCGAGACCGGGACCACCGCGGCACCGCCGGCGATCGTCAACGCCGTACTCGATGCCCTGCGGCCGCTCGGGGTCCGGGACATCACCATGCCGTGTACCCCGGTCAACGTCTGGACCGCGATCCAGCAGGCGGCGCAGCAGGGACAGGAGTGACCATGAGACCCGTTGCCTTCGACTACATCCGCCCGGATTCGGTGGAGGAGGCCTGGCAGGCGCTCGCCGATGACGACGACGCAACCGTCCTCGGCGGCGGACAGTCGCTCATCCCCGTGCTGCGGTTCCGGCTGGCCGCCCCGACCACGCTGGTGGACCTCGGCGCGATCGAGGCGCTGAAGCAGATCCGCGAGGACGGCGAGGACCTGGTGATCGGTGCGATGGCCACCCACCACGCCGTCGCCCACGATCCCCTGGTACGCGCCCACGCCTCGGTGCTCGCCCAGGCGGCGGCGTCGGTGGCCGACCCGCAGATCCGGTACCGCGGGACGGTCGGCGGTGCGCTCGCCCACGCCGACCCGGCCGGGGACATCGCACCGGCCGCCCTGGCCCTGGACGCCACCGTGGAGATCACCGGCCCCGACGGTACCCGCACCGTCCCGGCGCGGGACTTCTTCGAGGACTACTTCACCACCGACCTGCAGCCGGGCGAACTGCTCAGCGCCCTGCGGGTGCCCAAGCACACCGGCTGGGGCATGCACTACGAGAAGTTCTCTCCGGCGGCACAGTCCTGGGCGATCGTCGCCGTCGCCGCGGCGGTCCGCACCGAGGACGGCACCGTGGCCGAGGCCCGCTTGGGCATGGCCAACATGGGCGCCGTCCCGCTGCGGGCCCCGGCCGCCGAGCAGGCCCTGGCGGGCCGGCCCACCCACGGGCCCGCGACGGGCGAGGCAGCGGCCAGGGCAGGGGAGGACACCGACCCGCCGAGCGACCTGGGCGGCACCCCGGAGTACCGCCGCCACCTGGCCGGCGTGCTCGCCGGACGCGCGGTGCAGACCGCGTGCGGCGCCGCAGGGGCCGTGGAAGGCTGAACCGCACCGTGACCACGTCCCCGACGCAGGGAGACCAGCCCATGCCCGAGACACCCGTGATCGACCTGAACGCCGACGGCGGGGAGAGTTTCGGCCGCTGGCCGCTGGGGGCCGACGACGAGTTGGCCCCGCTCATCACCTCGATCAACGTGGCCTGCGGGTGGCACGCCGGGGATCCGGGGACGATGAGCCGCGCCGTGGCCCTGGCCGCCGAACACGACCTGGCCCTGGGCTCCCACCCCGGGTTCCCGGACCTGGTCGGGTTCGGCCGGCGCGCGATGGCCTTCTCCCCCGCCGAGGCCGCCCAGGCGGTGCTCTACCAGACCGGGGCGCTGCGCGCGCTCGCCGATCACCAGGGGGTGCCGCTGCGGCACGTCAAACCCCATGGCAGCCTCTACGGGCTGCTGATGAAGGACGACGACGTCGCCGACGCGGTGGCCGATGCGGTCGCCGCACTGGACCCCGCGCTGGTGCTGGTGCTGGAAGCCGGCCACTGCGCCCAACGCCAGCGCGACCGCGGGCACCGCGTGGCGGCCGAGGCGTTCGCGGACCTGGAGTACACCGACGACGGCCACATCATCATCGACCCGGCCAACCGGCGCCGCGATCCGCAGTGGTGCGCCGACCAGGTCGAGGGGATCCTGGCCGGCTACGTACGTTCGGCCGACGGGGTGGAATCGCCGATCCGGGCCGACACCATCTGCCTGCACTCCGACCGGCCCGGCGCGGTGCAGAACGCCGTCGCCGTCGCCGGCCGCATCACCGACCTCGGGTGGACCATCCGCCCGCTGCACGCACACGATCAGGAGGCTTCATGAGTCCGCGGGTCGAGTTACCCCCCGCACGGTATGAGTACGGGGGCGATGAGTTCATCTTCGTCGAGATCGCCGAGGAGATGAGCATGGAGGCCAACATCAAGGCCATGCTCATCACCCAGGAGCTGAGCGAACGGGAACTGGACGGCCTGATCGACATCTGCCCGTCCAACGCCTCCTACCTGGTGCGGCTCGACCCGGACGTGATCGCCCCGCAGGACCTGATGACGATCTTGCAGGAACTGGAGAACCGGTTCACCGAGGTGCCCCCGGACTTCAGCCTGCACA